>JAFDJI010000072.1 GCA_019307545.1 Deltaproteobacteria bacterium
GAACGACGTGAACTGCGTCTTGTCCATGCCCTGTTCCGCCAACACTTTCGTGATCGCCGCGGTCAGGGTGGTCTTGCCGTGATCCACGTGACCGATGGTCCCGATGTTCACGTGTGGCTTGGTGCGATCGAATTTCTCCTTGGCCATGACCATCTCTCCGGGTTTTCTGTCCGCGTTAAAAGGGTGGAGCCCATGACCGGATTTGAACCGGTGACCTCTTCCTTACCAAGGAAGTGCTCTGCCGACTGAGCTACATGGGCAACAGGTGTCGGGTGGAGCGGGAAACGGGACTCGAACCCGCAACATCCAGCTTGGAAGGCTGGTGCTCTACCAATTGAGCTATTCCCGCGTCAAGCGGCGCCGAGCGACGCCGTGATCTCGAAACAGGTGGTGGGGGGAGTAGGAATCGAACCTACGTAGGCTAAGCCGGCGGGTTTACAGCCCGCTCCCTTTGACCACTCGGGCATCCCCCCAAACAGGGAAACAGGTTGTTCAGAGAACGACCCAGAAATGGGAAGCTGGCGGTGGGAGTTGAACCCGCAACCTGCTGATTACAAATCAGCTGCTCTGCCGATTGAGCTACGCCAGCGCGCCTGCCCCCGATCCGGGCGGTGACGGCTTATGCCCACGGCCAGCCAGTGTCAAGCAGGCGCATCGCAACGCTGCTTCTTCCGAACTGGCGACGGCCCCAGGGCAACCATCTGGACCCTCCACGCGAGGCTCTGGCCGCTATCCAGCTATTCCTTTGGAGGGTGGAACCACTCTCCCGGCAGACGCGGGGCGAGATCCAGCTCCAGGATCTCCACGTCGTCCGCGAGTTCCTTCCCCTGCCACGTCCCAATCCGGTGCGGCACCACCAACCCACCCGCCACCTCGCGGTAGTCGGAGAACCGGTGGACGACCTCGCCCACGTCGCTGCCGAAACGCACCTCCCGGACCAGGAAGGTCTCCGGATCGAGGACCAACGCCACCGATCCGGTGCTTCGGTCTCCATCGTGACGGAGCAGGTGACATGACACCCCGTCCAGCTCCACCACGCCATCCTGGTAGAGGAGCTGCAGTTCGGCCCGATGTTGGGTCGCCCGCGCAAAACCAAGGGGAAAGGCTACCACCCGCTCCGGAGAGAAGCGGTGGAGCGCCTTCGCCGTCCGTTCCAGGTCCTGGACCGAAGGCGACCCCTCTTCCACCGACAGCCAAGCCCCTTCCTCGTCGAGCCAGGTCCGGCTCTCGGCACCCTACCCCTCCACGACGTCCACCTCCAGGTACACCGCAGACCCGCGGCGCGCGTACACGTGGTCGAAGGTCGATCCCTCCGGAAGGACGCGCCGGAACCGAAACAGCAGTCTCGGGGCCTTGTCAAGCACCGCGATGCCACCGTCGACGCCGCCGTGGGCGCGCACTGCACGTTCCACCATCGCCGCCACCGTCTCCGAACCCGGTGGTGCCTCGGCCGTGGGCGCCGGATCGTCTTGGGGCACCTCCTCCGCGATACGCACCGTGGCGGGTGCTTCCCCAGCTACGTCGGGCTCCGGTGTTTCGCCGCTCGCACCCTCACCCCCGTTGTCGTAGACCGCCATGCTGCGGCCGGTGCGCTCGGCGAGGGTCCGGGCCGCTTCAGTCGCGACCTCCTCCAATTCGAACCCTTCGACCAGGGGCACGTACTCCCACCCGGTCCCGTGTCGGTATCGGCGCACCACCCGCGCGTGCCAGCCCTCGGCGTTTGCCTCCCGCACCACGGCCATCGCCTCCGTCCGGGTCCGCGCCGCGGGGCCTTCCAAATAGTAGGCACCTCGGGTGGGAGCCGCGAACGCTACCGCCAACAGAAGAAGGAGAGTGCCGATGCTCATCCGGGCTCCGTCTTGTGCTGCGAATATCCGGACCCCGTCGTCGACGCCCGTTACCGTATCCAGCGACGAACGTGATCCAGGGTCGAGACGCCATGAGAGAGAGCGAGCTGGCGGCCGTGGTGGAAGACCTGAGCGAGCTGGAAGGCCGCTCCTTCTCCGGGGCCTGGCAGCCGGCTCGGGATCGCCTCGTGCTCGGCCTCGGACGCCACGGCTTCCTGCTCCTGGTCCCCCGGGGCCCCCTTCCACGACTCCACAGTCTCCATGAGCGCCCCGCCAACCCGAAGCGTCCCTTCAGTTTCCAGGGGGCATGCCGCGCCCACCTCAAGGGTCCGCTCACTGCCCTGCGCAAGGTGAAGGACGAGCGGGTGCTGGATTTCGAGTTCGGCACAGAACGCCTGCACCTCCGACTCACCGGGCGTGGTGGTGGCCTGTGGCTGCTGCGCGCCGAGGAGATCATCGCCGCCTACGACGGACCTGCTCCCGAGGCGCTTCCGGAGCTTCCCGCACTCGCTCCACGATCCCTGACACCCCGTTTCGAGCCCGAGGGAGACGAGACCTGGGACCTGGCCGCACGCCGATGGTTCGGGGAAAGGGAGTCTGGAAACGCGCTCACACTCCGCCGCACCCAGCTGAGACGCAAGCTGCAGCGCCTGATCGACCGCGACCAGCGACTGTTGGAAGCCCTGGAGGCCGACCTGCACAAGGCCACCGAGGCGCCACGACTCCGGACCCAGGCAGACACCCTCGCCGCTCACCTGCACGAGATCCCGCGTGGCGCCCGGGTGGTGGTGTTCTCCGACCTCGAGTACCCCGATCAGGAACACCGCATCCACCTCGACCCCGCCAGCCCGCCTTCCGCGACCATGGAGCGGCTCTACCATCGGGCCCGACGCCTGGAACGGGTGGGCGATCGGGTGCTCGACCAGATGGTGGAGGCCGAGGAACGGCTGGAACGACTCCGCACCGCAATCGGCGAGGTGGAGGGCGCCGACGCCGCTGCGCTGCCGCTCCTCGAGAGCCTGGTCCCGCGAACCGCCACGCGCGCATCCGAGCGAAAGGCGGAACCCTGGGACACCTGGACGGGTCCAGACGGCTCGGTGGTCCTGGTGGGCCGCAACAGCCGATCCAACCGGGTGCTCACCTTCCAGAAGGCCCGCGGCCGGGACTTCTGGCTCCACATCCGCGAGCGACCTGCCGCGCATGTGGTCATTCCCCTCCGTGAGGGCAAGACGCCGTCACGAGAGCTACTCCTCGCCGCGGCCCAGATCGCCCTGGTCAAGGCCAAGGTGTCCGAAGGGGCATCAGCGGACGTGCAGTACACCCGGGTGAAGAACGTGCGGTCCATTCCCGGCGACCCGGGGGGCAGGGTGATCCTGCACGAGGAGAAAGTGCTCTATGTCCGCCGCGACGCGGCGGCGCTCGTGGGGTGGCGGAAAGAGTGACGACCGTGCCCGCGCACTCAACCGAAGCGTAGGGGCGCCGGCGTGAAACACAGCACAAACGCCACCCCGGCAGCCACCGCGATCCACCGAGCCCTTCGGCACGGTGGATCCCGGTCACGGCGGGCAGTGAGCGGATGACGCGTGCCCACCAGGTGGATGACCGCTGCCCACACAGCCCACCCGGGCCACCAGAACCCGCCGAGCAGCAACACCGCGGTGATCCCCCAGCTGCTCACCCCGGCCCACGACGGGAAGAGCGCGGCGGTGACGTGGCCGCCGTCCAACTGGCCCCACGGAATGAGATTGAGCACCGTGATCGGCACCCTGTACATGCCGCCAGGGCCAGCGGGTCCAGCGCGGTGGGTGCCGCGGGCAAAGCGCCAGTGAAGGCGAGCCCGGCCAGCGACCACAGGGGGGGCGCCGCAAGCACCACCCCGGCCGGTTCCGCGGGCGCCCCGATCGTGAACCGCAGGGCGAGGAGGACCGCGATGGCGCACAGGCCTGCCAAGGGCCCCATCGCCCCCATCTCGAGCAGGCCCGAACGAGTGCCCGGAATCTCTCGAAGCCGCATCACCACGCCCACCGGGAGAAACAAAGGAGGTCCCAGCCGAATCCCGTGCCCCCACGCGGTGAGCCAGTGCCCTGCCTCGTGTGCGGAGAGGAACCCCAGCAGGGCGATCGTGAACGCCGCAGCACGCCCCAGGACCTCCGGGTGGGCGAGCAGGGGTCGCTCCCACCACCACAGCACTGCGGTGAGGTACAAGACCACACAGGTCACCAGGAACGACACCACCGCGACGCGCCGCGCGCGAACCTCCGGGTCCGGCTTCGGGATCAAGCTCGGTGTCGCCCGTTCCAAACTACTCGCCTTGTCCCCCAGCCCGGAGGGCGTACATTCTTCGACAGGATCCGTACCCGTTCGAGGCTTGGATGAACAACCCCTACGCGACCCTGGGCGTCTCTACCACCGCCTCCCAGGAAGACATCAAGAGATCGTACAAGAAGCTCGCTCGAAAGTACCACCCCGACGTGAACAAGGCTCGCGGGGCGGAGCAGGAGTTCAAGGACGTCAACGCCGCCTACGACGCCGTCGGCGACCCGGAAAAGCGGAAGTTGTACGACGAGTTCGGCGAGGTGGCTCTCAAGCCCGGTTTCGATGCCCAGAAGGCAAAGGCCTGGCAACAGGCATCGTCCGGCTTCGGCCGCAGTCCCCGCGGTGGGGGCCCCAGGTCCCGCGCCGGGGGCGGGGGCTTCTCCTTCGACTTCGGCGGCGACATGGACATGGACGACTTCCTGTCGGACCTGTTCTCGACCCACACCCACTCCCCCAGTCCACGCTCGGAGCGAGGGGCAAGCCAATCCATCGAGATGACCATCGACGCCATGACCACCTTCTTGGGGGGCGAGCGTCGCATCAGCATGCAGCGCCCAAACGGCTCCGTGGATCGTATCGTGGTCAAGATCCCGGCGGGCGCCAAGGACGGCGTGAAGCTGCGGATTCAGGGGCAGGGGCTCCCCCCCCGTGGGGGCGGACCATGCGGCGATCTGTTCATCACACTCAACGTCCCGGAGCACCCGATCCTCAAGCGACAGGGCCATGACCTGGAGATGAACGTCCCACTCACGGTGCTCGAGTCCCTGGAGGGCGCGCGCATCACCGTGCCGACCCCCACTGGTGACGTCCGGGTCACCATCCCGGCCGGGGTGGAGGTGGGTACCCGCATGCGCTTGAAGGGCCGGGGCGTGCAGCGCAAGGGCCGGGCCGGTGACCTGTACCTGGTGCTCCAGACCCAGGTCCCCAACACCAAGGAGCCCTGGGTCGTCGAGGCCGCCAAGGCGATGGAAAGCGCCTATGCCGGCGACATCCGGTCCGGACTCAAGCTGTAGCGCTCGCGCCACCTATTTCTGGATACCGAGCTTCATCACCGTCTTGCCGCAACCGATGGTATCGCCGGACTGCAACTTACAGACCGTCACCCGCCGACCGTTGTGGTAGGTGCCGTTGGTGCTGCCCAGATCGCGCAGGAAGACCATCTCTCGCCCGAAGACCTCGATGACGGCGTGGTGACGACTCACTTCGACGTCGGATAGGGGGACCTCACCTTGTCGACGGCCGATGGTCACGTTGCCACGGGTGAAGCGGAATACTTTTCCCACGTCCTGGCCCGCCACCACCTCCACCGTGGCATTCAATCCGGGAGGCAGGCGGAGATCCTGTCCGATCACGTCGGCCTGGGTCCGGGTTCGCTCGGAAGATCCGCGTAGCTCCACCAATTCCTCGTCCAAGAGCCAGGCGATGTCGAGTTGGGAGAGTCCGGGCCGCTCTCCAGCAAGCGCCTCCTGAGGAAACTCATCCCCGATGAACAGGAGCATCCGGCTCCCACCGATGGTGATCTCCGCACCCGGACGCAACGTGGTCTCCCGAACCAGTCGGCCGTCCACCATGGTGCCGTTCGTGCTGCCGAGGTCCTGCAGGATCCAGCCCTTGTCCCGCAGCATGATGCGACAGTGGGTGGAGCTGACCAGGGGATCATCCAACAACAGGTCGCCGCGCTTCCGCCCCACGACGAGGGGGGTGTCGTCCTCCAGGGGGACGTTCAACCCCTGGCGGGCGCCGCTCACGATTTGGAGGAACGCCTTGGGCACTCAGGCACTCCGCGCCTGGCGGGCCTCGCGTTCCCGCCGGCCTTTCCACCAGCCGAAGTACCGGCTGGGCAGGGTCTCCGGCTCGTTCTGGAGGCCATCGCGAAGGCTGATCTCGTAGATGGGAACGCCGTCGGTCATCTGGCTCCTCTGTCTGGAACGTACCACAGGACCCGCGCTCCCAGCTCACCTACACAGCTGCCGCACCAGGAGCGCTTTTGCCGCGTGGATGCGGTTCTCCGCGAGGTCCGACAGGTCTGGCCACCGCTCGTCCAGAACGGACTCGCCCACCTCCACGCTCCGACGCACCGGTAGGCAGTGCAGCAACAAAACGCCCGGAGCGGCCTGCTCCAAGAGCGTCCCGTCGATCCGGTGGCCCTCGAACCGATGCCAGCGTCCGGGGTCTTCCTCCTCGTCCCCTCCCCAGCTGTCCGCCACGACGACCTGGGCGTCGGCCACAGCCAACCCCGGATCCTCGGTGACCAGGATGGCTCCCCCCGTACCGGCGGCCAACTCCCGTGCTCGGGTCACCACCTCCGGGTCGGGGGCGAACCCTCGGGGGTGGGACACCGCCACGGTCATCCCTGCGAGAGCTCCCGCCACGAGCAGGGAGTGCGCCGTGTGGTTGCCGTCGCCCACGTATGCGACGCGGCACCCCTCGAGCGGCCCAAGATGGTGACGGACGGTGATCAAAACCGCCAGGCCATCCACCGGACTCCCCCGCTCGCTGCGGCCGACGATCACCGGGATCGATGCATGGGCTGCGAGAATGTGGGCAATCGGGTCGGGTCCACACACCACGATCGCATCGGTCGAGCACGAGAGGAGCCGGGCGAGGTCGGACGGCGTGTTCCGCCACGCCGGCTCCAGATCTGCCGCCCCGTAGGTCATCGCCCGCCCCCCCAACTCGGCCATGGCCACCTCGAAGGCGAGGCGGACGCGGAACGCCGGCTGCAGGCCAAGAAGCGCGATTGCCTTCCCCTTGCAGGCACTCCGAGCGGCGAACCGGTGAAGCCGGAGGTGGTCGGCCGTGGACAGCAGGTCGCGCAGCTCACCGCGCGTCAGGTCGCCCAGGGAGAGCAGATGTTCCATGACGAGCTCCCTCGAAGGGTGGAGCCTATCCCAAAGACCCTTCTTCCCAGAAGCGTACACTCTGATGGAGGACGACCCCATGAAGAGCGAAGCCTCACCCGACGGCACGCTGCTCGTCGAGTACGCCGGCCACTCGATGCGCATGTCGCACTGGGTCTTCACGCCCCGAGTCACCCACGTGCCCACCAGCGAGGTCCTCTTCGACCTGTGGGGTGCCGAGACCTCGCTGTGGGACGGGACGGCGGGCTTTCCGGAGCCCGGAGTCGTCGAGCTGACCTTGAGGCACTACCCGAGCGGCAGCGAGACGTGGCAGGTGCGGATCGACGCCCGCGCCCGGACCTACCGTTTCCTGGCTGGAGCGCCCGAGCCCGTCCTGGCGTCCCGGCTCGGCGAGCGGCTACGCCCGGCCGAGCCCACGGTGTGAAGGAGGATGTGGTGACCCCAACGGGATTCGAACCCGTGTTGCCGGGATGAAAACCCGGTGTCCTGGACCTGCCTAGACGATGGGGTCGTGATGTCTGACGAAGCGCGGTCGCCCCAAGTGCCGGGTCGCCGTGAGAGTGGGTCGCACAGGACTCGAACCTGTGACCATCGGCTTAAAAGGCCGGTGCTCTACCACCTGAGCTAGCGACCCGAAACCCAGAGACCGTCCGCGTGGGGCAAATAACGGCGCGCCGGGGCAGTGTCAACGGCAGGGGAGCCCACCGTCAGGGGCGGAACAGCCCGCCGTGCAGAATGGTCTCGCGACGCCCGGGACCGACCGAGACCAGCTCCACCGGGACCCCCACCAGCGCCTCGATGCGGGCCACATAGGCCCGGCACGTCTCCGGAAGGGCCTCGAGGGTGCGACAGGCGCGAATGTCCTCCGCCCAACCCGGAAGCTCCTCGTACAGTGGGCGCGCATCCTCCAGGGAGCCGGGCAACCCGTCCTCCTCCCCCTCGTAGGCGACGCACACCGGAATGCGCTCCAACCCCGACAGGACGTCGAGCTTGGTGAGGGCGAGGCGGGTGAGGCCGTTCACCTGTGCCGCGTGCCGGGTGAGCGCCGCGTCGAACCAGCCGATGCGGCGGGGTCGCCCGGTGGTCGCGCCGAACTCCGCACCCGCGGTGCGGAGTTGCTCTTCGATCGCGCCGTGGACCTCGGTGGGGAAGGGCCCCTCGCCCACCCGAGTCGTGTAGGCCTTCACGATACCCACCACCTCGTCGATGGCGGTCGGCCCGACCCCGGCCCCCGCGCACGCCGCGCCGGCGACGGTGTTGCTGGAGGTCACGTAGGGGTAGGTCCCGTGGTCGACGTCGAGGTAGGTGCCCTGGGCACCCTCGAAGAGGATGCTCCCGCCGCGCAGCCGCTCCTGGTGCAGGAAGTGGACTGCATCGCCGGCAAAGGGGGCGAGGCGTGCCCCATACCCGCCGTACTCCTCGAGGATCGCGCCCAGATCCAGCGGCTCCCCGCCGTACCACTCCGCGATCATCCGGTTCTTCTCCGGGAGGACCGCGTCGAGACGGGCACGGAGGCGCACCGGGTCCACCAGGTCGGCCACCCGGATGCCGCGACGGGCCGCGCGGTCCTCGTAGGTCGGGCCGATGCCGCGGCCGGTGGTGCCGATCCTTCCAGCACCGAGATTCTGCTCGCCCAACTTGTCGAGGGCGCGGTGGTAGGGCATCACCACGTGCGCGTTGAGGCTGATGAGCAGCTTCCCCGGCGCCACGGGATGGCCTCGACCCTCCAACAGGGCCATCTCCTCCAAGAGCACCCGGGGGTCGATGACCACCCCGTTGCCGATCACGCAGGTGCAGTGCGGGTGGAGGATCCCGGAGGGGAGGAGGTGGCAGATCAGCTGCTGCCCGTCCACCTTCAGGGTGTGGCCCGCGTTGTTCCCGCCCTGGAAGCGCACCACTGCTGTGCACCCGGGGGACAGCACGTCCACCACCTTGCCCTTGCCCTCGTCGCCCCACTGGGCGCCGACCACGACCACGTTCGGCATTGCGCCTCCGCCCCCCGGACTAACGCAACCGCATCCTCCGGGTCACTCCTCTTCCTTCGCGTGGGGATGGGCGCGTTGGTAGGTCGCGATCAGGGACTCCATCGAGACCTGGGTGTAGCGCTGGGTGGTCGATAGGCTGGCGTGCCCCAACAGCTCCTGGATCCCGCGCAGGTCGGCCCCGGCATCGAGCAGGTGGGTCGCAAAGGAATGGCGCAGAGCGTGGGGATGGAGCCCGGCTACCCCGGCCTTCAACCCCGCCTTGCGCACGATGCGGCGCATCGAGCGCGTGGTGAGTCGACCGCCTCGGGCGTTGAGGAACAGCCCCGGGCCTCCATCGGGAGAGGCGTCGATCCACTCTCGTACTGCCACTACGCCAGGGGACCCCAAGGGCACCCGTCGCTCCTTCTTCCCCTTTCCCTTCCGCACTCGCACCACCCCGGCGACCAGGTCCACATCGTCGCGATCCAGGGCCTCGGCCTCCCCCACCCGGAGCCCGGCTCCATACAGCACCTCGAGGAGGGCCCGGTCGCGGCGTTGCAGCGGTGAAACCGGGGGTTCGACGAACAGTCCTCCAGCCTCGTCCACGGTGGCGACCCGGGGGAGCCGCTGCCCGACCTTCGGCGACTGCAACAGCTCTGCGGGGGAGGCTGTCGCGAGCCCCTCCCTGAGCAGCCACCGATAGAAGGTCCGGATGGCGGCGATGTGGCGGGCCATCGTGGAGGACGACCGCCCCCGCCCGGCGTGGAACAGGAACCTGCGGAGCTGTGTCCGGGTCGCGTCGGGCCACGCCGTACCGTCGGCGTCCAGGAAGCGTTGAACCTCGAGCAGGGTGTGGTCGTAGGCACGCAAAGTGTGGGCAGAGACACCTCGCTCTGCGCGCAAGTACGCTCCGAAGCGCTCCCGCACGGCTTGGTTGGAGCGCGTGATCGCGGAAACGGAATCGGGGCTGCCCATCATCAGCTCCATTGTACTTCCAGCAGAACACAGCCATTCCAGGCTAGCTGGGTGCGTAGCGCTGGCCCGGCAGGCGGACCACCTCTCCCCGCACCTCGAGCACCGCGAGCTCCGCCAGCAGGTCCGCCGTGGTTCGGCGGGAAAAGCGGGCGACCTCCTCCACGGTCTGCCCCGCGAACAGTCGGATCAGCCAATCCTCGCGGCGCGGCGCCCCCGCGCCGGTGACTTGCGCAACGAACCGATCGACGTCCACCACCACCCCCGCGCCCTGATCCAACAGATCGAGGCACCCGCGGCTGGCTGGCGCGCCCACCTGGCCCGGCACCGCATACACATCCCGACCCTGTTCCAGGGCGACGCGCGCGGTGATCAAGGCGCCGCTACGCATCGGTGCCTCCACCACGACCACTGCGTCGGCCAGCCCCGAGATCCACTGGTTGCGGATGGGGAAATGGTACGGCCGTGGCTCGACAGCGTCGGCCCAGGTGGACACCACCAGCCCGCGGTGCTCCACGATGGCCTGGCGGAGGTGACGGTTGAAGCTCGGCGCGGTGTGGCCGAGACCGTGCCCGAGCACGGCCACGGTTCGCCCCACCCCCAGCGTGGCCCGGTGGCCGTGCGAATCCACCCCCCGCGCCAGACCGCTCACCACCACGACCCCGGCGGCCGCCAGGGCCCCGGCCAGGTGCCTGGCGACCGCCACCCCATAAGCCGTGCAACGGCGCGTCCCCACCACCGCGATTGCTGGTGCCCCCAGGCAGTCGAGGTCCCCCTGGACACACACGAAGGGCGGCGGCGCGGGCAGCTCCCGGAGGCGGGCCGGGTAGTCCGGGCAGGCAAGGGTGAGGACCCGGCCCCGCGAGCAGCAACCCGTCGTGCTCGCCCATGCCCGCGCGGCCACCGCCTCCACCCCGCCCACCACCAACGCCTCCCGTCCCCCGGCGATCAACCCCTCGAACCCAC
>JAFDJI010000002.1 GCA_019307545.1 Deltaproteobacteria bacterium
CTTCCCGGATCCCGAAAAACGGAACCGCTTCGCGGCGCCTCGGTGGGTCTTCATTTTGGGCATGACGTCACCTGATAGGGGAAGCAAGCTAACCAGCGCGCTCGGTAACCCTGGAAGTCCCAACCCGCCAGCCGGGGCGACGCGACGGATGGCGTGGGTTGGCTACTCGGAAGCGGGGGCCTGGGAGGGAGCGCCTTCGGCGTCGTCGGGGGCCTGCGAGGCAGCCTCTTCGGTGGCGTCGGTCGAGGCCGACACTTTGTCGGTTGACGCTGCCTTGGCATCGCCGAACTCGTCCTCGGCATCGGCCGTGGGCTTGGGCTTCGTTGGGCGCTTGAGGGGGGCGAGGATCATGAACATCTGCCGCCCCTCCATCCGCGGATGCGACTCGATGAGGCCGAGGTCCTTGGCCGCGGCGGCCACCCGCATGCACTGGGAGACACCGATGTCGCGGTGGGCCAGTTCGCGACCGCGGAACCGCACGGTGACCTTCACCTTGTTGCCCTCATCCAGGAAGCGTCGGGTGTGCCCGACCTTCACATTCAGATCGTGCTGGTCGGTCTTCGGCCGCAACTTGACTTCCTTGAGCTGGACCTGGACCTGGTTGCGGCGGGCTGCGGCGGCCTTTTTCTTGCGGTCGTACTTCAGCTTCCCGAAGTCGGTGATTCGGCACACCGGTGGCCGGGCATTCGGGGCGACCTCCACGAGGTCGAGCGCCCGGTCGCGCGCGAGCTGGACGGCGTCCTCGGTCAGGAACTCCCCGAGCCGGTTGCCTTCCTCATCGATGACCAGAACCCTGGGAACGCGTATTCGGGCGTTGATCCTCGGGTCGCTGCCTTCTGGTTGCTGGAGCTGCTGACGGCGTCTTGGTGATCTCCTCAAGCTCTCCCTCGGGATTTGCAGACGGGGAACCGTGTCTATCGGAAGCGTGGTAGGCACGAGCGGATTTGAACCGCTGACCCCCGCCGTGTCAGGGCGGTGCTCTCCCGCTGAGCTACGTGCCTGCGCGATTCCGGATCGACTCCGGATCACTCGGTTATCCGCCGCCTCCTGGGGTGTCAACGGCTTGTCGGGCCAGAGCCTCCAGAACGGCGTTCGCCACCCCTGACGCTGCCCCCCGAGGCGTGGGGCTATCCCCGCGTACGCGTTCAAGGGAAGTGACGCCGCCCTGCTGGATTCCGCAGGGCGTGATGAGCTCGAAGTACCGCAGGTCAGTGGTCAGGTTGACCGCGAATCCATGCATGGAAACGCCTCGGCGGAAGTGCATCCCCACGGCACAGATCTTGTCCTGTCCGACCCACACCCCGGGGAGTCCGGCGCGACGGGAGGAAGCCACCCGGTGATGGCGGAGCCATGCCATCAGCCCCTCCTCCACTCCGGCAACGAGGGTGCGCACCTTCAGGCGGTGGCGCCGCAGGTCGAGGATCAGGTAGCCAACGAGCTGGCCCGGACCGTGGAAGGTGGCCAGACCCCCGCGCTCGGTGTGGGCCAGGTCCACGCCTCCGGCTCGGAGCACGGCTTCCGGCGGGAGATTGGGGACCACTCGGCGCCCGGTGGTGACCACTGGATCGTGCTCCAGCAGCCAGAAAGCCTCGGCAGCCTCGCCTTCGATGACCTGCCGGCGGTGCTCCTGCTGGAGGTGCCAAGCCCGTACAAAGGGCAGCCGCCCACGCCACTCGGGGATGACGCCCACGAGCCCGGCGCTCTGCTCGATCATCACCAATCGAGGACCACCACCACGGTCCCCTCCCCCAAGACACGGACATCGTGGAAACCGGTTCGGAAGCGGATGAAATCCTCGTCTCCGATGACCAGATCGGTCTCCATGGCACGCTCGGCGCGCACCACCAGAGGTTTCTCCCCGGCGCGAGCCGCGGCAGGGTGAGCCGGATCGGGGACGTACACCACCGGGGTCTGGAACAGCGCTACGTCATCCCACATTGCGCCGCTGTAGAGGACTTCGTCGCCGTGGAGGATACGGGGCGCATAGGCGGGCGTGGCTCCCGTGCCGCGGGCATCCACGACCAGGCCTGTGTACCCGCGCCGACCTTCCTGCTCCGGCGCCAACAGGGCTACCGAGAGCGCCCAGGGTTTGAGCAACTCTTGGAGGGAGAGCTCCCCGGTCAGCTCCACCCTCCCGGAGGTGTAGTAGCGGGCTTCGGACACGACCCAACGCTCGATGCGGGCTTCCACCGCGTCCCCCAACTCCGGGTCGTGGCGGAGGTCATCCACGGTGACGTCGGTGGCGACCCGCACCCGGCGTGCTCCCCACGTGATGTCGGGCCCGATTTTCCGCCGGGCGGTGTGCTCCAATGCCTTCGTGGTGGCGGTGACCCCCCAACCCCGGGCCCCCGACGTCACCTCCACCGTGAGGCGGGTCCAGTTGACCGCGACGTCGCGCGACAGGGCTTGTCGCACGTCGAGCGGCTCCCCCTCCGTGGTGACGGCCTGCGCCGAACCCACGAGGAGGCCGAGCGTACCGAGCCCGAGCCGGGCCTTCCCCGCACAGCTCATGACATCGCGACCACGTCGGCGCGCCCAAACAGCGCCCGCACACCCTCCTGGAGCGCCGTGCTCGGCTCCACGCCGAGGTTGGGGAGCTGGAGATGCGCATCGAACCGGCCGGGGACCCGCACCACCAACCGGGAGGTGCACTTCCCTTGCTGATCCCGGAGGAGCTCCAGGAAACGCTGCAGGCGATCTCCTTCGAGCTCCTCGACGGACACCTGGAAGCGAACCTCTCTGGTGAACCGGTTGCGAACTTCGGAAAGAAGTTCCGCGGAATCGGCGACGACCTTCACCTCATCGTCGCGGTGCTCCACCCGACCCTTGACCAGCACTGGTTCCTTGAACTCCAGCGCACGCTGCGATTTGGCCCAGGGGTCCGCGAAGAAGACGCACTCCACCGCGCCGTGCTCGTCTCCGACCCGCACGAAGGCCATCGTGTCGCCGCGGCGGGTGCGAACGACACGTGTTTCCTCCGGGAGGCCCACCACGCGGACTTCCGGGTTGGCGCGCTTCCGCTCGAGGTCGGCAATGGGGCAGGTCGCGAAGCGGGCGATGTCCTCGGTGCACGCCTCCATGGGGTGGCCCGTGAGATACATGCCGAGCACCTCGCGCTCGTGGGCGAGCCGTTCCGAGAGCGGCCACTCGGCGATGTCCGGGAACCGGAATTCGCCGGGCTTGGCAGCGGCCGGCAGGGCGGCGAACAGCGACGCCTGGCCGGCTTCCCGGTCTTGCTGGCGCCGGTGTGCGAGGCCGACAGCGGCCTCCAACCCGGCCACCATCGCGCTGCGCGGCAGTCCGAAACAATCGAAGGCGCCGGCCTTCACCAGGTTCTCCATTACCCGCCGGTTCACCCGACGATGGTCGACGGTCTCCAGGAAGTGCATCGGGTCGTCGAAGTGCCCCCCTGCGCCCTCCCTGGCTTCCAGGATGGCATCCACCGCAGTGGAGCCGACGTTCTTCACCGCGGACAGGCCAAACCAGATCACGTCCTGCCCCGCGCGTTCCTGGGGCGGCGGAGCGTGGAAGTGTTTCTCGGAGCGGTTGATGTCCACCGGCTCCACGCGGATGCCCGCCCTGCGGCAGTCTTCGATGTACCCGAGCACCTTGTCGGTGTTCGCCGCCTCGATGGTCATCAAGGCCGCCATGTACTCGGGTCGGTAGTGCGCCTTGAGCCATGCGGTCTGGTAGCTGATGTAGCCATAGGCGGCGGAGTGGCTCTTGTTGAAGCCGTAGGCGGCGAACTTGGCAAGGAGGTCGAAGATCTCCTCGGCCTTGGCGTTGTGGATGCCGTTGGCCACCGAGCCCTCGACGAACCGCGTCCGCTGCTGGTCCATCTCGGCCTTCTTCTTCTTCCCCATGGCTCTGCGGAGCAGGTCGGCCTCGCCCAGGCTGTAGCCGGCCATGACCTGTGCGATCTGCATGACCTGCTCTTGGTAGACGATGGTGCCGTAGGTGCTCTGCAGGATGGGTTCGAGCATCTTCAGGGGGAACTGGATGCGCCTCGGGTCGTGCTTGCGCAGGACGAAGTCGTCGGTCATCCCAGAGGACAGGGGGCCGGGCCGGTACAGCGCCACCAGGGCGACCATGTCGTCGATATTCGACGGCTTGAGGCGGCAGAGCAGATCGCGCATGCCGCTCGACTCCAACTGGAAGATGCCCAGCGCGTCTCCCTGCTGTAGCAACGTGTAGGTGACCGGGTCGTCGACCGGGATGGTCGACATGTCGATGTGCACGCCGTGGTTGCGCTCGATGGTCTTCACCGCGTCGCGAATCTGGTCCAGGGTCTTCAGCCCGAGGAAGTCGAACTTGATGAGGCCGACGCTCTCTGCTGACTTCATGTCGTACTGGATGACCGGGCCGCCCTCCGGCTCGTCGCGGTACAGGGGCACGTGCTCCACCAATGGCCGGTCGGCGATCACCACGCCGGCCGCATGGACGCCGGTCTGCCGGCAGTTGCCCTCCACCGCCATTGCGAGGTTCAGCACGCGACGGACCTTCGGGTCGCCCTCGCGCATCACCCGTAGCTGGGCCTCCTGCTCGAGCGCTTCGTGAAGCGTGGTCCCCAGTGCTTCGGGTACCAGCTTCGCGATTCGGTCCGCCTCCGAGTAGCTGAGGCCCAGCACCCGGGCCACGTCGCGGACCGCCGCCCGCGCCTTCAGCTTCCCGTAGGTGATGATCTGGGCCACGTACTCAGTACCGTACTTCTCCCGGACGTGCTCGATGACCTCCTCGCGCCGGTCCTGGCAGAAGTCGACGTCGATGTCCGGCATGCTCACCCGCTCGGGGTTCAGGAACCGCTCGAACAGCAGGTCGAACTGGAGCGGATCGATGTCGGTGATCCGCATGGCCCACGCCACCAGCGAGCCCGCGGCGGACCCACGGGCCGGGCCCACGGGGATGTCGTTGTCCTTGGACCAGTTGATGAACTCCGCGACGATGAGGAGGTACGCGGCGAAACCCATGTCCACGATGATTTCGATCTCGCTGTGGAGCCGATCCCGGTAGGCCGGGTGCTCTTCGGGGGGCACCTTCTCCAAGCGCAGCTCGAGGCCTCGGGAGGCATACCAGGCGAAATAGCCGTTGAGGTTGCCGGCGCCCTCCGGGCGCTCCGGCACGGGTTCGGATGGCGCGGGCAGACCGAAGTCGCGCGGCGGCGGGAAAGCCCCGAAGAAGTAGGACCAGTTCGCGTCCGTCTCCGGCTGGGTGTCCTCGGTGGAGACGTCGGGCGGATCGGTGGCCGGGAAGTGGTAGGTGTCGAAGTCGAATTGGTAATGGCACCGATCGGCGATCTGCACCGTGCGGTCGAGCGCTGCTCCGTCGTTGGGGAACAGGACCCGCATCTCGGCCTCGGATTTGAACCAGGCTTGGTCGGTGGAGGCGAGGATGCGGTCTGGATCGCGAAGGCTCTGAGCTCGGGAGACGGCGTTGAGGAGCTCGTGCACCGCTGCGTCATCGGGCTTCGCGTAGTGGGCGGCGTTGGTGATCACCAGCTCCCGGCCCACCTCAGCGGCGATGCGCCGGACAGCGTCGTTGGTGGCTTCCTGGGTGGACAGGCCGAGGTCCTGCAACTCGAAGTAGAGCTGGTCGGGACCGAGGAAGCCGCACAAATCTCGCGCGTGCTGGAGCGCCGCCTCCGGGTGGCCCGTCACCACCGCACGGCCCACCACGCCCTTGCGGCCGCCGGTGAGGAAGATCAGCCCCTCGGCGTGGCGCTGGAGGAGTGAGAGATCGACCCGAGGCTTGTACCAGGTTCCTTCGAAGATGGCGGTGGTGATGAGCTGGCACAGGTTGCGGTAGCCGACATCGTTCTCCACCAGCACCCCAAGCTGGTAGCCGCCCGACTCGCGTTCGGGATCGCGGAACGCGATCCCCTCGTGCTGCACGTGAAGCTCGGCCCCGAGGATCGGCTTGATACCGTGCTTCTTGCAGGCCTTGTAGAAGGTGACCGCTCCATACAGGTTGCAGGTGTCGGTCAGCGCGACGGCGGGCATGCCGGCCTCGGCGGCGAGGGCGGCGATGGCAGCGGGATCCATGGTGCCGTCGAGGAGGGAGAACTGCGAGTGAACGTGCAGGTGGACGAAGGCCATGCGGCGTCTCGGGGGGCTTTGGGCGGATGAGCAGTCTTAACCAGCGCTCCGATCCGTGAGGGCCAGGAATTGTCCGCCTCTGCAGACACCCTTCGAAAGCAGCGCGACCCGCCTGCGACACGATAGGCTGCGCCGATGAAACAGCAGACGCTCACGATCCACACCCCAGGCCGGGGCCTGGCCGACATCACCCACCAGGTGGCCCGGGTGATCGCAGACTTCGGTACCGGCACGGGCCTGTGCCACCTGTTCCTCCAACACACCTCGGCCTCCCTGGTCATCCAGGAGAACGCGGATCCCGCCGTGCTGAGCGACCTGGAGGACTGGTTCGCGCGCCACGTGCCAGATGGCGATCCGCGCTACCAGCACGACGCCGAGGGGCCGGACGACATGCCGGCGCACATTCGCGCCGCCCTCACCGCGTCCTCGCTCACCATCCCGATCGCGGCGGGGCGGCTGGCGCTCGGGACCTGGCAGGGGATCTTCCTCTACGAGCATCGGACCCGGCCGCACCGGCGGCGGGTGGTGGTCACGGCTGTCGGCTAGTCCTCTTCGTCCGGCAGCGCGTGGTGGTTGTAGACGGACAGGTCCGGAAACGCCTCACCATCGTCGAACTGCCACCGCATGATCTGCCAGGTGCCCATGACCCGCTTCACGTACTCGCGGGTCTCCTTGTAGGGGATGCGCTCCACGAACTCGTCGGTGGGCACGTCCCCCCATTCCGATCGCCACTCCCCTACCCTGCCCCCACCGGCGTTGTAGGCGGCGAGGGACAGGTAGGGGCTGCCGCCGAACTGCTTGTGCATCACGTCGAAGTACTTGGCGCCCAGCTCCAGGTTGGTCTCGGGGTCGGCGAGATCGGCGGTCGCGACCCGCTTGCCGAGCCAGCCCGCTACCTCCTGGGCGGTCCCAGGCATGAGTTGGGCCAGCCCCTGTGCCCCTACGCGGGAGGCGATCTCGCGGTTGAAGTTGGATTCCTCGCGGATCAGGGCGTGGAGCAGCCTCGATTCGTATCGGTCCCCCTCCGAGGCGGCCTGCACCTCGTCCCAATAGCGGTCGGGGTAGCCGATGCGCAGCACCTGGGGACCGTGAGGTCCGAGGGTGCCGGGAGGGTGGCGCCCCATCCACTTGCGCATGGCGGCGTGGGCGTACAGCCAATCCCCGCTGTCGCTCCGGACCTCGATCATCCAGGCTACCTCGTCGGGGGTGAGCGCGTCGGGGTCGAGGGTGTTCCACTCGGCCAGGGCCTCCTGTACCAGCCCGAGGCGGAAGAGGTCGATGGCCGCGCCACCCGTGCCATCCAAGAAGGCCTGGCGGACCACCCACGGCTCGTCCAGGTTCCCGGGGTCGTGGTTCGGCGGGCGGTGGGCGAGGCCGGCGGCCACGTCCGGGGCCTCCTCCACCAAGCGGGAGTAGGCGAGGATTGCGTAGAAGGAGTGGGGCAGCTCCTCGCAGAGGCGCCACCATTCGGCGACAGCCTCGTCCCGGCGATCCGGGTCTGGCACGGTGGGCGCGTCCACGTCCGGGTACAGGAGCCATCGGGCAGCCCAGTACCGTCCGGCGGCGACGTGCACGAAATCCCCCTCCAGAGGGAGCGTCCCGAGGGTCACCGCCAGCTCTCGCGCCTCTTCCGGGCGCCCCTCCAGGTACAGGGAGAACGCGTGGCGCCAGGTGGCCTCCGGGGTGGTGTCGCCGGTGGGGAACTGGTCCAGCGCCCGCTGCCAACGCAGCCTGGCGTCGTCAACCCGCCCGGACCGCTCCAGGGCGATGCCAGCCATGGTCAACCCGTCATCGCCAAGATTGGTGTCGGGGTATCGATCCGCGATGGCCTCGAAGGCCTCGGCGGCCGACCCGAACTCCATCCGGCGGTAGCGCACCATCGCCTCCAGGTAGAGGATCTTCGACCCGTACTCCGCCCCCTCCGGGTCGCAGTGGTGCCCCGTGTCCCCGAAGGCGGTGAGCGCGCTCGTGAGTTGGTTCCGCTTGTAGTGGCTCCGCCCACGGGCCAGGACGAACCGGCAGGCGTCCACCGAGGTCCCGCTCACCTGGGAGGCCACCCGGCCGGTCTCGGCGATTGCCGTCCCATACTCGCCCCGGTTCATCAGGCGTTCTGCCCGGCGCCCCACCTCCTGCCAGGTGGGACGGTACTGGGAGCCGGAATAGGTCTCGAGGTGCCGATTCCCCTCCACGGCGGACTCGGAGCGCGGATACGCCCACCACAGGCGACGTAGGTAGGGGTAGGCTTTTTCCGAACCCACCCCGTGGTGTTGGCCGAGCGCCAGAAGTGCCTCGGCGCTGCCGAGGACCGGATCGGGGCGGCCGGCAAGCGCCTCGTACAGTTCGAAAGCCTCCCGGGTACGGCCCAGCTCTCGGAGCACCTCCGCCCTGTGGACCGACGCGCGGCCCCATGTCCCCCGGTCTTTGGGTACGCGCTCCAACGATTCAAGCGCCTTCAACGGTTGGCCCGTCGCCCGGAACACCTCCCCGCGGGCCAGGTCGGCGTAGGCCTCGGGGACCGCGTCCGCACCTTTCATGAGGGGCAGGTACGGAGCAGCTTCCTCCGCGCGCTCGGCGTGGATGAGGCTCCACACCACCAAGAAGGCCCAATCGCCGCGTTGTGCACCGGGAAAGGCCTCCGGACCGAGGCGGACCAGGGCGTCCGCCGCGCGGCTCCACCGGTGCCGCCGCAGGTCGCCCCCGATCGAATTGGGCAGCTCCAAGGCTGGATTACGGAGCCCGGGTCCGATTCGAGCGCGCGGCTCCACGTCCTCGACTTCCAGTGCGTGCCCCGGGCGTACCCCGATCAGGAGCACTGCCGCGGAGAGGAGGACCAGCAGGAGTCGGGCGGCGATGAGCGGTGCGGAGCGGCGGGCCATGGGGGAGAGAAGCGCTCGGAGGGGCGGGAGGATGGGTCCTGTAACACTCCGGTTCCGGGGATCATGCCAGCTGTCCCCTCGCGGAACCGCGCGCCGGGCATCGTGTCGTCTTACAGTACGCACGGGAGGTGCGCTCTGGCGAAAGAACGGAAGTGGCCCGAGTTGGCGGCACTGATCGTCCTGGGCGTGCTGCTGCTGCTGTTCTGGAACTCCATCTTCCTCTGGCCCGTGAAGATCGTGGTGGTGTTGTTCCACGAGTTGGGACACGCGGTCGCGGCGTGGGTCACCGGCGGGTCCGTGGTCGAGATCGGGCTCTCGCCGCGGGTCGGGGGCCATACCCTCACCCAGGGCGGCTTCCGATTCCTCATCCTCAACGCGGGGTACCTGGGCTCGCTGGTGGCGGGGGTATTGCTGCTGATGGCGACCCAACGCTCCGGACGGGTGGCGCGGGTCATCGCCTGGTGTTTGGGGGGAGCGCTGCTGGTGGTGGCGCTGGGGCTCGTGCGACCGATTCTCAGCTTTGGGTTCGCGTTCAGTCTGATCACCGCGCTGGCCTTTGGTGGCCTGGCCCGGTACGGCTCGACCCACCTCAACCGGCTGGTCCTCCGAGCGCTCGGCCTGTTCTCGGTCCTGTACGCCGCCTTCGACATCCGGTCGGACGTGTTTCGCGCCGGCGCGGCGTCCTCGGACGCCCACATGCTCGCGGAGGCCACCTGGATTCCGGCTCCGGTGTGGGGCCTCGCCTGGCTCGCGGTCGGGGTGGCGATCCTGTGGGTGCTGCGCAAACGCCTCGTCTAGCGTTCAGCGGTCAGCCATCGGCTGTCAGCCAGCGAGCTTTCTCCGGCTCCTACCGGGCTGCTAGCTGATAGCTGATAGCCTATCGCCACACGATCTTTTCGGCGGCGTCCAACGCTTCCACGGACACGAGATACGGCGAGCCCCCGTCGCGGTCCAGGGCCACCCGCCACTGGTCCTCCACCACCTGGCCGATGTCCACCGCCCGCATGTCCTCATCGCCCAGGTGCACGACCACGCTGCCCCAGACCTCGGTGAGGGCGGGGCCCGGCTCTCGCCGGTAGGTGATGGGCACCACGGCGAGCGCCTCTACCGCAGCCTCCGGGGCTGGGGCCTCCGCGCCTTCGGCGGTCCACACGTCCTCGTCCCGAACCGCGGTCCAGGTGTTCCCGCCGAAGTCGACCTCGACCTCGCGCGCCCGGTCCGGGTGCAGGGGGAAGGCGTTCGGGTCACCCACATCGGTGGGCCCCTGGCCGAGCAGGGCGAGTGGCTCGGGGCCGATCCACCCCGCGCGTCCGGAAAGGGTGCGGACATACACTCCGGGAGGCCCGCCCTCTCCCACCTCGAAGCCGACCGGCCCCTCGGTCGTCTCCACCGTCACCCGGTAGCCCGGTTCGTGGATGCCTTTCGGCGCGGTGTCCACGTAGAAGCTGTCGAAACGCAGGTCGCGCAGACCGACCAACAGGTCGTCCACCCTGTCCGGATCAGCGCGGGTCCAGCCTTCGACCCACCATCGATCCCCTTCGCCGTGTACCTCGAGGGTCCCCTCGGCACCCTCGATGGTCACCCGGGAGACCTCGCCGATCTGGTACTGGAGCACCGTCTTTTCCCGCAGGTCATCGACGTCCATCTGCAGGCGCTTGCCGACGATGCCAGCCACGGCTGCGACGGTACCGTCGGCCGCACGGACGTACGTGCGCCACCCCACCGGCGCTTCCTTGCCGATGTGGAGGGTCTGGGTCTCCCCATCCGCGTCGGTCACCATCACGACCACCAGCGGATCGGCGCCGAGCCCGAAGTCCTCCGGGTCGGCGTCGGGGATCGGAACCCCCTTCTCCACCCGCTCCAACTCGTCGAGGAGGTAGCCGACCTGCCGCTGGTTGGCGAGGTCCTCGATGGGTGCCTCCAGATCCCAGCGACCCTCCGACTTCTGGAGCACCAGCATTCCGTCGGGGCGCTGGACCTCCACCCGCACCAGGTCGGCAGCATCCACTTCCCACACGGGTGAGGTGGCTTCCGGGTCGAGGTCTTCCGTGGGCGTCCAGAGCCAGTGCAGCAACAACAGCACGGTGAGCAGGGACAAGAGCACCGTCGCGATCCTGATCTGGCGTTCCTGCATCGCCTAGGCCTCGTCGGTGGCGCCCTCTTCGGAGGGCGCGTCGGTCTCCTCGGCGGACTGCTCGTCGGCGGTCGGAGGGTCCTCGCCGTCGTCGGTGTCCTCGCCGTCGTCGGCCTCCACGCCGTCGTCGGCCTCCACCACGACCAGGGGTGCTTCGTACTTGCCCACGATGACCTGGGCGGCCTGGATGACGATGCCCTTCACCATGTACCCGGCGTTGTGGACCATGAGCACCTTGCCATCGATTCCGGGTTCGGAGACCGGCGTGACGGCGAGCGCCTCGTGCACGTTGGGATCGAAGTCCGACCCCACACCCGGGACCTGCTCCAGCCCGAGCTTTTGCAGCGAGTCGATGAACTGCTGCAAGATCATCTTCAAGCCGTCGATGAGCGCGCCGTGCTCGTCCCCGGCAGCCTCCAGGGAGCGGCGGAGGTTCTGCACCGGGTCAAAGAACTTCTCCACCACCTCCGCAGCGCGCCGCTCGGCCATGATCGCGAACTGCTGGGTTGTTCGGGTTCGGAAGGCGTCCAGGTCTTCCTGTAGGTCGGTGTAGGCCTTGGAAACCGCCCGCAGCTTTGCGGTCCGATCGGTCATCTCGGCTTCCAGTTCCTCGATCCGGGCGCGGAGCCTGTCTTCTTCCGTGGGTTCGACTTCGACGACTGCCTCCGCCTCGTCGTCTTCCAGCGCCTCCGGCTCCGGGCCTCCCTCGGTGTCTTCGGAGGCCTCCTGGTCCAGAACCTCGACCGCCTCCTCGTCAACCTCCTCCCCGTCGACCGGTAGGGACTCCGGTGCCTCGTTTCCGGGTGGGGCTGCTCCCATGTCGGCACCCTCCTTCGGATCGGCTTTCGGTCGCTCGGGATGGGACATGCGGATGGCTCCTTGGCCCGCGCAGGGTAATCCCCTGCGGCCCGAAGGCAAGGGCCCGACAGCGGGAGGGAACTGCGCCGGAGGGTGGTCAGGACACGGGGGGTTGGTCCAATTGGACGCGCCGGTGGACCTGGCGGAGGCCGTGGGACAATTCGTCGTATCGCTGCCGGGCTCGGAGCTGCTTGAGTTGGCGGCGGAAGACCAGGATTCCGGCCGCGGCGATGACCAGGCTCATGGCGATCGGGACCAGGCCGATCAACCCACCGGTGAGCAGCGCGAGCAGGCCCAGGACGAAGGACACCGCAGCCCCACCGGTCATCACCGCGCGCCAGCGCAGCCATTGCTCCATCCGCAGCAACGCGGCCTCGGCTCGGCGGTTGTCACCCTGCACACCGTGCCCATCGGCCAACACCTTGCGGGCGCCAGCAGTGTCGCCGCCGTCGAGCAGCACATTGGCTAGCTCAAACCTGGCCGATGCCAGGTTCGGGGACAGTTCGAGCGAAGTACGGAGCGCCTGCTCGGCTTCCTTCATACGCCCCAGGCGGTAGCGGGCCAGGCCCATGTAGTGGTGGAGCACCGGTTCGTCCGGGAAGTAGTGCGAGCCCAGCAGAGCGAAGTCCTCCGCGTCGAAATAGCGGCGCAGCGCGGCGCCGAGCACGGCTCCGGCGATGTAGGCACCCCGGTGCCAGGGCTGGGAACCCACCACTTCGCGGCAGCGCGCCATCCCGTCCTCGAAGTCACCGCGGCGGATCACCTCCAGGGTTTCCTCCCACGGAGTGGGCGTGAGGTCCGCGCTCACCTCTTCCCCGCTGACCTTTTCGAGGGGGTCGCCTTCCCCGGCGCGTGCGGTGAGGATCAGGCCGCAGTCGACGGTGTGGTGGAAGGCCAACATGCGCTCGCGATCGCCATCCTCCGGGTCCACGCGCTCGAGTTCCTTGAGCAGGGCGAAGAACTGCTCCCGCACCACCTCTTCGTCGCCTTCCTCGAACTGGTACACGTACAGCACCATCCCGGTTTCGGAGCCGGCGGGGAGTACGTACCAGGTGCTGATGGCGGATCGGGGTGTTTCCAGCGCTCGCACCACCACGTCGGGTCGGCCCTCGGAGTGCATCACCCTGCACAGGAACGCCGCCAACTCGCCCGCGAGGTCCCCGAATACTTCCAGGGGCTCAGGTTCACCCTCCGGCGTGCCCCAGCCGAAGCGGTGGAAGTAGGATCGGCGAAGCTGACCAATACGGGAGCGACAGTGGGAGACTTCGGCGTCGACGAGTTCGGTGTCCCGGTAGCGGATGGGGGCGAAGGTGATTCGGCGCTGGTACAGCCGAATGGAGTCCTCGAAGCTGTACCGCCGTACGACGCCGTCCCGCCCCACAATCTCCACTGGAAAATCGACCAGGTCGGTGTAGTCCTTCCGCGAATACCGTTGGAGCTTGTAGTCTTTGTCCATCCGCCGGGGCTCTCTCCCCAGCAGAACAATAGCATCGGCATCACCCCACATGAAATAGCCGCTCGGCCTGGTACGTAAGCGCGATGAGACCCGAAGGAGACAAACCCCTGCTGGCCCTCAGCCTCCAAGGAGGACTGGACGACGGACCCGCCCGCTTCCAAGCTGCTCGAGAGGGAGATCCCGAAGCTCTCTCATGGCTTGTGAACCGTTGGCAGGGTCCGGTTTACCGGTTCACCCGGAGAATGATGGCCTCGGACGAGGACGCCCGTGACGCCACCCAAGACACCCTGGTCAAGGTACTGCGGAAGCTGGATCAGTACGATCCGACGCGGCCCTTCGCGACCTGGGTCTTCGGCATCGCCCGCAACACCTGCATCGACGAGTTCCGCCGCCGGAAGAGACGGTCCTGGGACGAGCCGGGCGAGGTGGTGGACCCCGGGCCCTCACCCCTCCAAGAGGTCTCAGAAGCACGACGTGCGGAACGGCTCGAGCAAGCCCTGGAACGGCTCGCCCCGCTCTACCGCGAGGTCCTGGCGCTGTACCACTTCGAGCACCTCAAGTACACCGAGATCGCTGATGTGCTCGACATCCCCATCGGAACTGTCATGAACCGCATCTTTCGGGCCAGGAAGAAGCTCCGCGCAATCTACGTGGAGCTCGGAGGTGAGCCATGAGTCAACACCTGCCTGACGACCTGCTCAGAGCCTTCGTGGACGGCGACATCGACGATCAGAAAGCCGTGGAGATCGCGGAGCATCTCGACTGCTGCGCCTCGTGCTGTGCCCTGGCGGCCGAACTGGATCCGCTCACGGCGGTATTCGCCGCGGTGCGGCAGCCGGAGCCTCCCCCCGGATTGGTGGAGGAGGTGCTCGCCGCCTACCACCAGCCACAGCGCGTCCCGGTGCTGGAAGTTGCGCTGGGGGGCGGACTGCTGGCGGCCGCGGCGTCCCTCCTCCTGGTGTTCGGCGACCCGGTTCGGGTAGCAGTACGCCTCGGTGTCCTGGCGGACGCCCTGGGTACGGCGGGCTCCCAGATCAGCCTCGCCGGTACCAATTCCCTGTTTGCTCTCTCCCTCATCGTTCTGGTGCTGGCCGGCCTATCCATGGCCGCTGCTCAGCCCCCACGTCTGCCCATGGAACGGAGGCTGTCGTGATGACTGCACTTGCCCGTAGCGCCTGCCTGGTCGCGCTGCTCTTCTCCACTGCCGCCCTCGCGCAAGACCACCACGAATCGGGCGCGCCGGTCCCGCACGTCGGCGAGCATTCCGCGCCTGGCGAACGCGCCAGCGAGTCCGAGGACGTACGCCAGCTTCGCGAGGAGATGACGCAGCTCCAGGAAGAGCTGCGCGCGCTGCGCGCGACGTTGGAGAGGGACCCCGCCGCGCCGGCGGCTCCCGCCGCTCCCGCGGCAGAACCTGCCGAGGCCGCGCAACCTGCTCTGCCCGCCCTGCCGGAGTTTCCGGCCATTCCGGCAGCACCCGTACCGCCGGTACCGCCAGTGGTCGTCATCGAGCCCCCGATGCCGGAGCTCGACCTCGACCTCGACCTCTGGGATGAGGAAGAGGAGATGGTGGTGTTCGGCGCGACGGCGCACGTCAAGCCGAAACAGGTCGTGACCGATGTGGTGTCCTTCGGCGGCCCGATCCTGGTGGAAGGCCACGTCCTCGGCGATGCCGTCGCCTTTGGCGGTCCGATCCGGGTGCGTGATGGCGGTCTGGTCGATGGCGATGCCGTGTCCTTCGGCGGCCGCGTCCGCGTGGATTCCGGCGGCGAAGTACTGGGCGACAAGGTGAACATGGGGGGTGCGCCCGGGTTGGGACCATTCACCCTCAAGGGCCGGGGCCACAACTTCACCTTCGGAGAGGATGCAGAGGAGCACATCGGGGACGTCGTCCACAAGAAGACGAGTGGGTTCCAGAGTTGGCTGTCCGGGCTCTACAGGAAGCTCATCCTCCTCCTGTCCTTCGCCGGTGCGGGCGTGCTCGTGGTCGGGCTCTTCCCGAACCGGGTTGCCAAGGTGGCGGAGAACATCACTTCACACCCGGTCCGCGCCGCCATCGCCGGGACCCTGTTCAGCACGGTGGTGTTCCTCGCCTCCCTGCTGTTCGCGATCACCATCCTCGGCATCCCGGTGAGCCTGGTGCTGCTGGCCCTGCTCGGCCTGGCATGGCTGCTCGGCTTCGTGGGCCTGTGCCAGGCGGTCGGTGATCGGCTGCCCTTCGAGAGCAAGCAGCACGGACGCTGGCTCGCCTTCCTGGTGGGCGTGGTGCTGGTTTCCTTCGTCGGCGCCCTGCCGGTCGTCGGATGGCTCGTGGTCATCCTCATGAGCATGCTGGGCATTGGGGGCGCGCTCGCCACCAAGTTTGGCGCCAACGGGAGGTAGAAGCGGGCAAACCCGAACCTCTTCCTCCATCTCCATCCCGGCCTCGAGATCGCATGCGGTCTCGAGGTCGACCTCCTCAGGGAAGGCGTTCGCGGATCCCGCGCTGGATGGCCTCCACGTCTGCCCACGGGTCTTCGCCCAGGATCTCCGCAAGGGGCGGGTGCGCCGACGCCGCCTCTGACAGCGCACTCTTGGCGGCTTCGGTGTCGCTTCGGTGCTTTCGGGCCACGGCCCAGCACAGGAGCAGGTCGGCGCGGACGGGGCCGGTGCCCATGGCGAACTTGAGCCCGCGGTGCGCATAGGCTTCGGCCTCGGCCCAGTTCTCGTCCCGCAGGGCCAGCTCGGCGAGGCGAAGCAAGGCCTTGGGTTGGCTGGGCTCGACGTCGAGGCTGCGCTGGTAGTGCTCCGCTGCCTTGTCGCGGCGCCCGAGCTGGTCGTCCAGGAGGCGCCCCTTGCTCATGTAGGCGTCGATGACGTGGGTGCGCTCGGTCGCGTGGTAGATGATGTTGTTGTAGGACCGCATGCAGCTGTCCCAGTCCTGCCGGTCCTCGAAGATGAGCGCCATTCCCTTGAGCGCCGAGACATCGGTGGGATGCAGCTCCAGCGCTTTGTTGAAGCGCTTGAAGGCCTTCTCGTGGTTTCCCAGTTCGCGCTCGATCGCCCCCAGTTTGGCGTAGGTAGACGCGATTCGCTTCTTGTCGCCGGTGCCGCCAGTGAGTTGGAGGACCTGGCGAGTCGCCTTTTCGGCCTTCTCCCATTGACCGAAGGCGGTGTACAGGGGGGCCACCAGCTCCAGGGACGGGAGGTGGGTGGGATTGAGCTCCAGGACTCGCTCCAGACGCGGTAGCGCCTCGGCGCTCCGGCCCGCCTGGTCCAGGATCTGCGCGAAGTGGAAGAACTCGAGGGCGACCTCCATTCGGACGTCGAAGTCGTCCAGGTCCTTGCCCTCCGTTGCGTGTGGCTCGAGGCGTTCATGGTACGGGATCGCCTCCTCGAGTTGGCCTTGGTCGTAGAGCCAGCTCGCCACGTAGGACAGCGCATCGACATGATCTGGATCGAGCGACAGGACCTCGCGGTACAGCTCCACCGCCACGCCCCGTTCGCGGTGTATCCGTGCCTCGATGTGGGCTGCTCGGGCGAGCAATGCTGCCCGCTCCTCCACGGGTTCGGTGGTGTTGGCGCGGGCCCTGAGCAGGCGTACCGCTCCGACCCAGTCGTTGCGGCGCTCGTAGATGGCCTGGAGCCGCTCCGCCGCCTCCGGGTGGGGCGGGGTCTCGGCGATTGCTCTTTCGTAGAAGGGGACGGCGTCCCGATCCAGGTTGTCCTCGCAGACCTTGCCCAGACGAGTGAGCAGTTCCCCACGCTCCTCGCCGGTCAGCAGGTCGGCGAGGACCGAGCCGGCCTCCGCATAGACCGCCCACTCCCCGTGCGTCTCGGATAGGGAGACGAGCCGCTCCAACGCCTCCCGATCTCGTGGGTCCTCGTCGAGGACCGACCGCCATGCGTCGAGAGCGACCAGGGGATCCTGGAGCTTCTCCTCCGTGATTTGCGCGACCTCGCGGAGGATACCCGCGCGTTCCCCCCGTTCTGCCAGACCCGCTTCGCGTTGGAGCACCGCCACCAGCGAGCTCCAGTCCTTCGTCGCCTCCGCGATTCGCTTCAACCCACCCAGTGTTTCGGTATCTTCCGGGACGTAGTCCAGGGCGTCGAGGTAGCACTGCCGGGCGTCGTCGTGGTTCTCCGCCCGTTCCAGGGCCTCCCCTGCACGCCGCTTGTACCGGGCGGCATCCGCGGGGTCCTTCGCGGCATTGGCGAGGTCGGTGAGGTACTCCACGGCCAGGGCGGTCTCACCACGCTGTCCAGCGATGCGGGCCAGCGCTTCGGTGACCACGGTATCGTCCGGTTGCTCCGCCCGCAGGGCACGGAACAGGTTCCAGGCCTCCTCGGTGTCCGCGAGCTTCTCCGCCAGGAGCCACCGGCGCTGCCCCTCGATTGCGTCACGCACCGACTCGTCCGCCACCAGGGCTTCTCGCCGACTGAGTACGCCGTACAGGCCCTTCCAGTCCTCGAGACGGGCCAGGGCGCGCTCCAGCTCTACGAGAACGGGGAGCGGTAGATCGGCCTCCTCGACCGCCCGTTTCCACTGCTCCGCCGCCGCATCCCATGCGTCGGCAGACTCGAGGTCCTCGGCGAGTCCTCGGGCGTCCTCGGGCCGGTGGGTGGCGTACAGCTTGCGGAGCCCATCGACGTCTTGGCCCGCCACGAGGAGCCGGCGAATGGCATCGAAGGTGGTTCGCGACTCGGGACGCAGCGCGATCACCTCGCGGTGGTATGCCAGGGCTTCGGCGTTCTCCCCGCGGAGCTCGCATATGTCCGCGGCCCAGGCATAGTGCGCTGCCCGGAACGGCTCCTGGCCGATCTCGCAGAGCACGCGGTGACCGGCACGCATCGCCTCCTGGTTCCCAGAGGCACGCCCCACCTGTACCAGTCCCAGGGCGGCGCCTGCCCGGACGTCTGGCTCGTCGAGAATAGCCCGGTAGGCCTCGATGGCCGCTTCGCTGTTCTTCTGGTAATGGCCCAGGATCCGCGCTCGCTCGAGGAGGTCTTCCGGAGCACCGGATCGCTTCAGGAGGGCCGTGGCTTCCTTCCAGTCGTGCTGTGCTGCAGCCAGCCGCGCCGCGGCACGCATGGGCGCCTTGGGTGCGTGGAAGCCCGCCAGCTCGCGCAGCGCCCGGGCCGCCTTCCCCTCCTCACCCGCTTCCTGCTCGAGGTCGGCCAGCCAGGCCACCCGCTCGGCGCGGCGGCGCACGCTGGTCTCGGCCTCGGAGGCGGCGAGGTAGGCGTTTGCGAGCTCGGAGCGGTTCCCCGTCGCGAGGCAATGGAACTCGAGTGCCGCGAGAGCGCCGGGATGCGCCGGCTGCTGATCCAGCACCTCATGGAGCTCCGCCAGGACGTCTGCGTCCTCCAACCCCTCGCCGAGCTGGGCTGCCGCGATCCTCCACCACGCTCGCACATCAGCGGATTTCGCGGCCCCGGCTCGGTCGCGGTACCGGTGGAACAATTTGCGGGACGCGCCCCGATCTGCGGTCAGGTCACCGTCGAGCGCCCGGGCAGGCACCAGGTCGGAATCCTGTTCCAGCGCCTTCTCCACCAGGCGGGCCGCATCCTCGGGCCTGTGGAGGCGGTCCTGGGCGATCCGGGCGGCGCGGTAGTACAGCCGCGCCGCACGGCTCGGCTCCGTCGCCGCTTCGCCTGCCGCCGCCAGCACGCTGACCAGGTCCTCCCAGGCCCCGATCTTCCGCAACAGCCGCTCCCGGGCTTCCAAGACGATCCGGTCGCCGGGCGCGATGTCTCCGGCGTGGTCGAGGACCTCCCTCGCCTCCTCTCCCGGGGTGTCCGGTTGCGTGGCGGCCAGGTACAGCCACTGGGCCTTGACCTCGTCGGTTTCGGCGAACTCGGCCCGTTGGGCGTAGATTCGGGCGAGCGCTTCGCGGTCGCCCTCCACCGCCATCACCCGTTGAAGACCCGACAGCGCGGAAACGTACCCGGGTTGCAACTCCAGGAGCCGTTCCCACGCCGAACGAGCACGCAGGGGGGTGTCGAGAAGCTCCGCAAGCTCGGCGACGCGGGCCAGCAGCTCGATACGCGACTCGCCGTCGGTGGCCTCCGCCTGCTTCTCCCAGTTCGCGAGGAGCTCTCCGCCCTGTGCGTCGCGTTGGCGGAGCCGGTCCACGGCCTCACGGGCCGGTTCTGCCGCCGAGTCGAGCTCGACGGCCTTCTGGTAGGCCTCCACGGCCCCCACCGGGTCCTCCAACTGGAGCTCGAGGATACAGGCCAGACGGTACCATCCGAAGGACTTGGCCTGGTTCCGCTTCTCGCGTGTGATCTCCTCCCGGATGGCGTCCGCGCACGCCTGGACTTTGTCCCGGGACAACAGCCATGCCTGCTGCTCGCGCCTGGGCTGGATCTCCCCCAAGGCCGTGGCGGCGGTGTACATGGCGTCGGCGCGCTGCTCCTGGTTGGCGTCTCGCCAGGCACGTGCCGCCTTGAGGTACCACCACCCCGGGTCGACCTGACCTGGGCGGTTGGCCTCGCGCTCGTACAGCGCGGCGCGCCGCGGGTGGTCGGCGGTGTCCAGGAAGATTGCGCGCAGCGACAGGAAGGCGGGCGCATGGCCGGGCCACTTGTCCAGCGCGCCCTCGAGCGCCTCCCGGGCGCCGTCGACGTCGCCGTGCTCGCTCAGAAGCACGCCCTTCTCCCACAGCGCTTCCGCAGTGAGCGGGTCTGGCGAGAGGCTCGCCATCTGGTCAAGGACGGGAATCCGCCCCGCGGCGTCGCCCATTCCCGCCAGCTGGTCTCGGAGGAGCGACATGGCGATGTAATCGGTATCGTCCGCCTGGATGGCCTGTTCCAGGTGGTCCACGGCGGCGGCCCAGTCCCCCCGCTGTGCCGCCATCCCGGCGGCGTCCTGGAAAGCTTCCGACCGTGCGATGCCCTTCAGGGTGTCGGCCTGGGCCGCGAACGCCTCCCCCGCGTCACGCCATCGCTCCAGGGAGAGGGCTGCGCTCGCGCGCTCCCGGTGCACGATCGTCTCGTTGAAGCCAGCGCTGATGGCATCCGCGAGCAGCGCCAGGGCGCCCTGCTCATCACCGATGCGGCGTCGATAGAGGCGTGCGGCCCAGAACAACAGGCCACCGCGCTGCTGGGGCGGTGCGATCGATGCCTCGGCGATGAGCGAGGTGGCGACCGCACGCCACTCGGACCGCTCGTCGCCCGGCACGTAGCGGGGGACCGTACGCTGGGGCGGTTCCGGCTCCGCGGGGGGGCCGAAGGTCGGGGCGACTTCACCCGTAGGGTGCGGACGTTCCGGCGGCGGGTCGTGGGTGTGGACCAGGGGGGCGGGCGTCTGTCCCGTAGCCTCCAGGTCGTCCCCGATGACCTCGTATTCCTCGATCTCCTCCAATTCCTCCCAATCGACGCGGGCCTCCTCCTCGTCCACCTCGGGAGCAGGTGGCTCCGGGGCCGCGGGGGCGCTCGACTCGAAATCGGGCAGGGACTCCTCGGAGGTGGGATCCACTTCCAGGGTGGGTGGCTCGAACTCTTCCAGGAGGCCCGAGTCGGCTGCGCCGTCGATCCGCAGCTCTTCGGTGGCCTCGTAGGACACCACGGCGGGCGCAACGGGCGGAGCCTCACCAGGTACCACCGGTGTGCCCTCGACGTCGGTGATCGCCTCCGTGGTGGCGGGGTCGGCCGCGACCGGCTCGACGGGCTCGGTCTCGACGGGCTCCGCCGCGTTCGCAGTGGAGGGCGGGGAGGGGGGAGCGGCGGTCGGCGCTGGGGGTGGTGTGGCGGATGGCGCGGGGGCTACCGGGAGCTCCTCGCCGGTGCGCAGGAGGGGTAGGGATCCCGTATCGACGGAGTCGTCGTCCTCGAGCCAGTCGATGTCTTCACCGAAGAAGTCAGCGACAGCGTCCAAATCCTCGCTCTTGTCCTTTTTCTTCCGTCCCAAGGATCGCTCCCCGACCCAGCCACCCCACAGCCGTTGCTGGATCTCCGAAGGTCTGCATTACACCGGCCCACGTCGTGGGACAAGCCCCGTGCGCCGTAATCTAGAGCCGGAACTGCACCCCCGCTTCCACGGCGACGGTGTAGCCGCGGCCTTCAGGGGCCGGCGGCGCGTCGCTCGGCCTGGGTGTCGCGGTCTCCGAAGCCTCGGCGCGCAGGCCGAGGTGCTGGGTGTAGGTCCCCTCGGCGAAGAAGCCGACGATCGGTCCCGGGTCGATCATCAGACCACCACCACCTGTGGCGCCAAACACCACGCCCCCAGTGGGATCGGGGTAGTCGACCGGCGGATCGGTGGGGTCGATGATGTGGAAATCGTCGAAGAACCGAAAATCCGGGGCGACCAGGAGGAACGGCTTCGCGATGCCCGTGGTGATCGGGTACACGCGGACCCGGGGCTCGAGGTACACCATCACTGCCGAGACCGGGTCGGCCTGCCCCGAGGAGCCGGTATCGGAACCTTCGGGCCGCCATCCCGTCGACAAGCTCTTCTGGCTGTACTGGAGCCCGAACAGCAGCCCCACGTCCAACCAGCTGGTGGGCGCGTACCCGGCATAGAGGCTGCCGCGCACCCGCTCCGAGTAGGTCGGGCCCTCCTGGTACCACTCGGAGACGTTGTCGTTGTTGTCGTCGAGCACGACCCGCACGTCCGCGTCGCGATCCTCGTCACCGATGCCCATTCCGCCGCGGACCTCGAACACGAAACGGCCGGCGTGCGGCATCGCTACGTACAGCCAGTCCCGCGGGTCCAGGTTTGACTTCATGAAGTGGCGCTTGGAGCCGGTAATGTGGCGCGGAAAGATCCCCGTCCCCTCCAAGCGCCGCTCGAAGGAGAGCTCGGAGATGTCGCGCTCCTCGACCGGTTCGACGGGCGGCCGTGGCGGCAGGGGCTCGATGTACTCTTCGGTCTCCGCGGCCTCCTCCATGGCCTGGGCTGCGCGTTCCGCAGCATCCGCATCCTCCACGAGGCGGACCGCCCACTTGATGTCATCGGTGCTCGTGGGACCCACAAGGGAGAGGATGTCGGTGGTGACCAAGGACAGGTTGCGGGCGAACTCGCCCTCCGCGCCGGGCAAGATGAGGTACTGGCGGGTCTCGACCGGCGCGGTGTCGCCTCGCTCGTAGAACCCGACCTCGCCGTGCAGCCCGCCCTCGAGCCGCACCACCCGGATCACCACCGCGACCCGCGCGGGAAGCTGCTGCAGGGCCGCGAAGGGGCATTTGGCGACATCCGCGCAGGCATCTACCGCATCCCCCACGACCGGACGGACCGCCTTGGTGGAGAGCACAACGTGCCCCTCCCGTTCCATCTCGTGTCTCACCAACTCCTGGAGCATGAACGCCAGTGCGAACTCCGAGGTGGTGGCAGGGGTGACGTCGGGGAACAGCACCGGCTCCCCCGCGCTGGCTGGAGCGGAGAGCGTCAGGAGCGTTCCCAGTAGAAGAACACCGGCGATGGAGCGAATCGGTGGCATGGCCGCACATTTACTGGACCCGGAGCCCGATCACAACCCAGAAGTGGTTGGATGGCCGTGGCGGCGGCCCAGCCGTGTGCATTGACGAAGGCCCCTGGCTGGCGTTAAACGCTGATGTTGAGCCGAGATAGCTCAGTGGTAGAGCAGCTGATTCGTAATCAGCAGGTCGTGGGTTCGACTCCCATTCTCGGCTCCATCGAATCCGAGCCCCGCCGGTGGAGCCGGCGGGAGTTCACTCCAGATCGCCGAGGCTCCGCAGCCGTCGGAGGATCTCCTCGTCCACCTCGGGGCCGGCGTTGCCCATCCCCGAGGTGGCACCAGGCTGCGGAGTGGCGCGCGGACACCCCGCCCCGCCAGGGCGGACAGGCGGGGTCTCTTCCCCTGCTTCGTCACAGAGGCGGACCGTCGAGAACCCGCGTCGCGATCCTCCTTGGCGATCACCGTAGCCCCCTTCGCGTCGTATGGCGAAAGACGGCCCCGACGGCCCGCCTTTCGTGTTTTTGGGTCGGAGAGGAATGTCACGACTCGTCACCGGGTTGTGGGTACGGCCGCAGGATTGTCCTGCCCAGGCCTGACCCAACACCGACTCAGGTGTATTATGCGACCGCATTCCAGATAGTGGGGGCAGCAATGAAGACACTTCGTACAGGTTCTCTCTTGGCAATCCTCGGCGCCGCGCTCGTCGCCGGAACCGCACTGGCCGAGCCACCGACCGCCTCACCCGCCGGCACCCAGTCGGTGACCCTACCCACGGGCAAGACGGTAGACGCACAGAAGTTCGTTGAGCCGGCGGAGGGATCCCTGGAACACGGGATCATCGCGTCGATGAACCTGATCAAGGCGGGTTCGTTTGATGCCTATATCTCCCAGTGGTGCCATGCGAACACCTGCCCGGACGCTGCCGCCATCACCTCTCTCAAGACCTACCAGCTCAAGTCCTCCCAGAAGACGGTCCACGAGTGCATGACCGAGGACGGCGGCATCCTGGTCACCAAGCGGGAGGCCAACGAGGCCGAGGGCTCCACCCGGGTCTACGTGTTCTGCGGCCCGAACCGCATGCCGGCCCCCAGCTCCCTCATCTTGGTCGGGGAAGCCTGGAAGGTGGCCTCCTTCTCCTGGTAGAAGCGCCTCAACACCATCAGGTTTCCGGGCGAAGTCCGGGATGTGTGGTTGCTCCGGTAGCCGGGCTCGGGTTACCCGCGCCCGGCGATTATCCCGGAGGAGCCGATGTCAAACGAAACCGCGACCAGCACCACGGCGCTCATGTCCGTCATCCTGGGCGGGATTGGGGTGCTGTTCGTGCTCATGGGCTGCTTCTTCGGGCCCTTCGGTTGCTTCGGCACCGTCCTGAGCGGGGCCGGGCTCGTCCTGGGCATGCTGGAGCTGCGCAAGATCCGCGCGGGGGAGAGCGACGAGGGGAACAGGGCGCTTTCCACGGCCGGCGCGGGGCTCGGCGGCGGCGGGTGTGCGATGAGCGCGCTGATCTGGTTGTGCATCAGCGGCTTCGTGGTGCTGTACGTCGTCTTCGTCGTCATCGCCGTTGTGCTCGGCAACTGACCCGGCGTCGACGAAACCCGTAGGATCGATCACACCCCGGTGAGCACATCCAGCGTTTCCCGGAGGAGTTTGCGGCTCTGGGGCAGCAGCGGTCGGGTGAGGAAGAAGCGTGCGGTCAGGACCAGCAGCAAGGCGACCAGCACGTCCCCGGCGAGCATCACCCCCAGGGTGTAGACGGGCTTGATCCCGAACTCCAGGAGCAGGGCGACCAGGAATGCCTGGGCGAAGACGGCGGCCAGCACACACAGGACCGCGGCGATCACCAGCATCCCGACGCCGATCGCCACCCGCTGCACGTCGCGCTTCGCCTCACGCTGGGCGAGTTGGACGTACCCCTCCGCGTACCGCGCCGCGGCACCGGCAGCCCGCATCGCGAGGCTCGGCTTCTCCTTCTCGGCCGGCGCGTCGGGCTGGGCCTCTGCGACCTCAGCGGCGGCCACTGGTGAGCCCGAGGACCAAGCCGAGGATGAGACCGATCCCAAGAGCGGAGAGGATGGTGATCCAGATGTTCTCCTTCACCGTCGCCTCGGCCTGGGGCAGCATCTCGTCTCGCACCGTGTCCACCAGGTGCTTGCTCTTCTCCTCCAGGTTGTGGATGAGCTTGTTGAGCCGCTGCTCGATGTTGGTGGTGCTGTCTTCGGACAGTTCTTCAGCCATGGCGTCCTCGCTGGTGGTTCCGTCCCTTTGGACGGGGTGCCGGCGATCGTAGTGGTTTCAGCGTGGGGACACAAGGCGCGGTGCTATAGGTCATAGTCGGTCCCGGGAGCCGCCGTGTCTTTCGTCATCGTGTTGCTGATGTCCATCGCAAGTGCCGGGGCGCCGGACGCCTCGGACCTGGTGTTCGTGGTGGGTGGGCATCCCGCCCCGGAGGGGGCCTGGCCCGATGCCGCGGCGGTGACCTACCGGGGCTTTGCGATCTGTACCGGCACCCTGATCGCCCCCGACCTGGTCCTCACCGCCGGCCATTGCGTGGACACGCCGGTGGATGCGGTCAAGCTGGACGCGCCCAACTGGGTGACCCTTGGCACCAGGTACGACGTGGTGGACGTCATCGCGTATCCGAACTGGGAGCAGACCTACGATGTGGCCGTCCTGGTGTTGTCGGAGGAGGCGGAGATTCGTCCAAGACCGATCGCAGGGGGATGCATCGTGGAGGACGATCTGTACGACGGCGCGCCGGTGGCGGTTGTGGGCTATGGCGCCACCGAGGCGGACGGCGGCGGGTTCACCGCGGTCCTCCACGAGGGCTTCACCGAGATCACCGACCACGATTGCACCCGACTCGACCTCGGCTGCAACGCGCCGGTCAGTCCGGGCGGAGAGCTGATCGCGGGTGGCGACGGGGTGGACACCTGCTTCGGGGACTCTGGGGGGCCGCTGTACCTGCTCACCCCACGCGGCGACTACCTGGCGGGCGTGACGTCGCGCACCTTCTACGATCCGGGCGACGAGCCGTGCTCGCTGGGCGGCATCTACGTTCGCCCGGACGCGGTTGTCGACTGGATCGAGGACGAGACGGGACGATCGCTGCCGGAGGTCGTGTGCGGGTATCCCCCCGACCCCATGGTTCCCCCCATGGTGATCGAGAAGGGCCGGAGGGGTGTGACCGACATCTTCCCGAACGACGCCGATCCCGAGGACACCCACACCTTCGAGGTGTCGGAGCCACCCGCACACGGGCGTGCGTCCGTAGAGCGCAACGGGCGCACCCTCTACCGCGCGGAGCGTGGGTTCGTCGGCGAGGACCGGTTCGTGGTGCGGGTGACCGACGACAGCCAATGGGTCCTGTCCGCCGAGGCCGAGGTGGCGGTGACCGTGGTGCAGGGCGGCGGGTGCACCACGAATGGGAACGTGGCGCCACCCGGATGGACTGTGCTCTTGGCTCTTTCCGCATTGCGCCGGCGGCGGCCACCCCCGATCGGGTAGGCTCCGGCAGGTCCACTTCCCCGAGGTTCCCATGGCCATCTCCGTGGACACCGAGTTCCGCCTCCCCGCAGCGCTCACCGGTCCGGCCTTCTCGGTAGACGCCCGAGCAGTCCTGGGGCCGGATCGGCAGTGGCGTGTCCTCCAGGAGCACGCGCTCACGGCATTGTCCCGTCTGTCGGAGACACACGGTCACGATGCGGTGGCCTGGTTCTGTGCCCTGGCTCGTCCCGATGGGTCCGGGGCTGTGCAGCGACTGGGGTTGGTGGTGTCCTGGGACGGCCCCGTGGGGGACGCGGAGGCGAATACGCTGTTGGCTACGCTCCGTGGCACCGGCGCGAGTTGGAGATCCGAGGGTCGCCGGGCCATCCCCCGGCGTGCGTTTCCTTCCGTCGCGCTCAAGGAGGGGTTCTCCTACCAGCTCTGGGTGGAAGGACGCCGCGGCCTGAGCATCCCCACACTGGCGTTCGAGGACGACGATCTACTGCAGGCGCGGACCTCGGTGGAGGACGCCGATTCGACCTTCTTTCCTCCCCGCATCATCCACGCGGTGGGCATCCGCGTGCCCCATCAGGACCAGGACAGCGATCCCCTGGAGGTGCACAAGATGGTGTTCGCGCTGAACGTGTGTGAGCGCATGATCGAGGCGGACGGGGTGGTCAGCGAGGGCGAGATCGAGTTCCTGCGCAGGGTCTTTCCCCCGCAACGCCTGGAGCGGCACGGGCTCCTGGATCGGGTGAAGTTCCTCCTCCTCCGCCAGCACGCCGGCGACACGCTGGCCACGGCCATGCCGCACGGGGAGAAGCTGGCGTTGATGGGCCTGTTCTGGCGAGCGGGGGAGTCGGACGGCGCGGTGGAGCCGGTCCAACTCCAGATCCTCGAGGCTGCCGCTTTCCAACTTCAACTCGATTGGAGCGAGGTGGAGATCTATCTTCGCGGCATCTGGTAGGAGCCCGTCACGGCAACGCCGGACAGCCTCTTCAGAACATCCAGAAGGTCCCAGGCCACCGCAACGTGACCAGGGTACGGATCGACCATGTCCCCTCGATCCATGAAAACCCGATGTCGACCGAAGAACCGGAGATCCCCACCGCGCCACCCACCAGGGGGGCGGGATTCACCTCCGCCCTGAATACGTTGTCGGGGTCCGGCCAGAGGGTGTGCACGCTCGCGACCCCGCCGTAGGCCTCCAGGTAGCTCGTCCACATTCCGCGTAGGACGCGCTGCCGTATTCCGATCCGACCCTCGAAGTCCGACCAGCGCACCGCAGAGTCGAAGCGAAGCACGTCCCACCGCGCCGAGAGTGGGAAGGTGGCCAGGACGCCGAACACCAACCGGTCTCGCAGGGCCACGTCCAGCCGCCCACCCACGGCGACCGAACCCAATCCCCCCTCCCACACCGAGAGCAGGGCCTCGAGGGTGAGGGTGCCCCCGATGGGTCCGAAACCATGTCCGCCACCATCCCTCAGGTCCAGCACCCCGCTGGCGCCGCCCGCAAAACCCAGCCCATCGCCGCCATAACGGCGGCTGACCACGCCCACCAGCCGACCCTCGGCATCGATCACCGGTCCGCCTGAGTTCCCCGGGTTCACCGGGGCAGTGATCTGGATGCTCCGTGGCCCCACC
>JAFDJI010000485.1 GCA_019307545.1 Deltaproteobacteria bacterium
CACCACCACGTCCGCGTCACTCCGCCTCCTCGTCGCGAAGGGCACCCTCGGCGATCCAGCTCCGGATGTCCTCCAACTGGAACTCGTCCAGGTACGGGGGACCGTCCCGCGGCATGCGGGAGCCGATCCGCTGCTCGTGCTCCGGGGCCACCTTCGCCCAGATGTAGCTGTTCGCGGGGTGCTCGGGCTCCACCAGGAGCATGGCCGGAACCTCCTTGCTGGGCACGCTCACGATGCGATCGTAGGACTCCTCTCCGCGCAGGTCGAGGCCCTTGGGCGCACCCGGTCCGTCGTGGCACTTCACGCACCTCGTCTCGTGGACCTGTTGCACGAAGAAGTAGGGGTCGATGGAGGTATCCAGCCCCTCGGGGGGAATGGGCCGCCCGAACCGGTCCAGCCCCTCGCCGCTTCCCGCACACCCCACCGCGAGCAGCAGGGCGATCAGCAGATGGGGTCGGAACGGCATCGAGTGCGGGGCCTCACGCGGAGGGTATCAGGCAAAGTTGCGGATGGCAGTGGACCGTACTCAGGCTACCGTGAGGCCCTTGGAGGAAGATGTGAGGATTTGCCTCGCCGGCGCAGCACGCTGGCGCCCCGCGGTGCCACTGCTCGCTGCCGCTTTGTTGGTGGCGTGCCCCAATGGACCCGACAACGACACCGGAGACGAGCCGGAGCCCGGGGTGTGGTTCGTCGAACGCCAAGCGCTTTCCGGGGCCATCATGTCGGTGTGGGGCACCGACTCCGACGACCTGTGGATCGCCGGCACGGTGGGTACCGGCGCCGGGCCCATCGCCATGCACTGGGATGGGACGCAGTGGACCGACCTCGAAGCCCCGACGCTCGACGACCTGTGGTGGGTATCCGGCCCGGACGCCGACAACGTGTGGTTTTCGGGTGACCACGGCACCGTGCTCCGGTACGACCGCGCCGCCGAATCCTTCACCGAGATCCCCACATCCACTGCCGCCACCCTGTTCGGCATCTGGGGACCCGAGGGCGGCCCGATGTACGCGGTGGGCGGCGAGATCGGCGTCCCCGACTCGGCAGTGGTGCTGCGCATCGAGGGGGACGTAGCCACCGAGGTCGACGACCTGCCCGTGGGCATCGACCCGGACGAGGCCATCTTCAAGCCCTGGGGCACCGCTGCGAACAACGTCTGGGTGATCGGCACAATGGGCAGCGTGATGAACTTCAACGGGGAGAGTTGGAGCCGCCAGGTCCTCCCGGGCAGCCCACGCCTGGTCACCCTCAACGGGAACGACAGCGGCGACATGATCGTGGTCGGCGGTGCCGGCACCGGGGTCATCTTCGAGCGCATCGCCTCCGAGGGCATGTGGTCGGACGTCACGCCTTCGGGAGCAGCGCCGCTGAACGGAGTATTCCTCACGGACGATGGCCAGGCCTCGGTGGCCGGCTTCCAGAGCAAGGTGATGGCGCGCGAAGGCAGCGTTTGGACCACCCTGCCCCCGCCCCCCATCCTGAACGACTGGCACGCCGTGTGGATCGACGAGCAGGGACATACTTATGTTGGGGGAGGAGACCTGATCGGGTTGACCGACGGAACCCTCCTGAGGTTCGACCCGGACGCGCTCCCCAGCACCGAGTAGCGGAATGAGCAGCCGTACCGCGATCGCCAACCTGCAGCGCTTCTCCATGGCGGTCGCAACGCTGCTGCTCGGCGGATGCCCGCCGGAGGACGACCCCGCGGGCCTCGGGGGCGTTCAGGAGAGCTGCATGCTGTCGGAGTGCCACGGCGAAATCGAGCAGATCCACTACGGCGGCCCCGACCTGATGTGCACCCCGTGCCACCTCGGCGACCCCGACGACCCCACCAAGGAAGGCTCCCACGTCACCGTGGACTACTCCTTCAACGAGACCACCCCCGGTAGCAACTACCTCGACGACCCATCCCTGTACGAGTTGGACGAGGTGCCCCTCGACGTCATCCGGTTCCTCAACCCGTCCGACTATCGGGTGGTGCGCCAGACCTGCAGCAGCAGCACCCTGGGCGGCGCCTTGTGCCATCCCAGGATCGCCGAGGACAGCCTGCTGTTGAACCGAGCCACCCTCAGCGGGCAGATCACCGGTGGGGGCTACCTCGCGGGGACCCAGGACAAGGGGGCGCGCTACGCGGTGGTGGACGCGGTGGACGAGTACGCGCCGGGGACTCCGCTTCCGGAGCATGCCGCCTCCTTCGAGCAGATCCCCGCCGACCCGCCCGCGGACATCACCGACCCGGTCGCCCGCGCCTTCTTCCCGGTCTACGAGCAGATGTGCCTCGCCTGCCATCTTTACGAGGATGGCCCCAAGATCCCGGGCCTGTACTACTCGTCCGGGTGCGCCGGGTGTCACGTGGTGACCGACGACGACGCCCGGGCGAAGACCGCCGACCCCACCCAGGACATCGATGAGTTGGGGCACATATCCACCCACCGGTTCACCAACCTGATCCCCGACCGGCAGTGCGCCCATTGCCACATCTCCCACCTCGCCCGCTCCCTGCTTGCGCAGGGCGTGCGCGAGCGCTCCGAGCCCGAGGGTGACGCGGCCATCGGCGGTCCCAACCGCGGCATGGAGGACCCGGAGCACGCCCGACCCTGGGGCGAGGAGAACTACGTCCGCTACCGCGGCATGCACCAGATCTACGGAAAGCCGTACCCGTACTTCATCGACGACGAGGACGACACCAACGAGGTGGACGAGACACCGCCCGACGTGCACACCGCGGCGGGCATGGGGTGCATCGACTGCCACAACATCCGGGAAGCGCACGGCGACAGCACCATGTCCATCCGCATGGACAGCGAGTTGGACGTCCGTTGCACCAGCTGCCACGGTCGCCCCGGAGAGCTAGCGCCGCTGAAGTCCGATGCGGAGCTGTCCTTCACCCGCTCCGAGACCACCATCGGCGGCCGCGGCCAGAACCTGCCGGTGTTCGAGACCGCCGCCGACGGGTCTGTGCTGCAGTACGTCCGGTTCACCCGCGCGCTGCACCCGGTGACCCAGATCACCCAACGCACCGACGCCACCTCCACCCTGTTCAACCCCCGCACCCAGATGGGCTGCGCACTCCACGCGGGGACCGCAGACGTCAAGCGGGAGCTCAAGGTTGCGGTGAACGCCCTCGCCAGCACCGACCCGGACGCGGTGGACGACCAGTTCCCGGGCCTGCCCGCGGGCTTCACCTTCGAGGTGTCCGGCGAGGAGCCGGACGGACGGGTCGAGTGTCACACCTGCCACAACGCCTGGACCGTGAACTGCTATGGCTGCCACATGGTCCGCGACGACCGGGAGTCCTACCGCAGCGCGCTGACCGGCGAGGTCAAGCAGGGCAAGGTCCAATCCCTCGGGCTGAGCGTGGTGGCCGACTCCCTCGCGATGGGGTTCAACAGCCAGGGTCGCATCAGCCCGCTCGTGGGCACCGCGATCTTCTTCACCCACATCGACGCGGACGGGAACCGGCCCATCGATGCGATGCCGCTGAAGGACGGGGATGGGAACTCGGGCGGCGGCAACGTCCACAACCCAGTGCATCACCACACGATCCGGCGCCTCCCCCGTGACTGCGACGGGTGCCACCCCGCGGTGGATGGCTCCCACGACGACGACGCACTGAAGACCGCGGTGGGACTTGGCTCAGGGCTTCACACCTTCGTCGACGGGTCGGGGAAGACGCACCTCCTCGATCAGCTGGTGGCGGCCGACTACGACGGCGACGGCGACTTCGAGGACCCGGTCTCCAATGAGCTCCCGAAGACCGTCTATGCAGTCACCCCCCTGGTGAGCACGACCCACGCCAAGCTGGCCGACGAAGAAGCGCAGGACCCCGGTCCCCTCGACCTGGAGACCATCCGACGCGTCCTGGAAAACCAGGTGGTACGGCAACGTCCCGGAGTGGCCCAATGAGGT
>JAFDJI010000486.1 GCA_019307545.1 Deltaproteobacteria bacterium
AGGCAGGTGGGGTCGTCGCCGCGGTAGCAGTCGAACCCGACCGAGGCGGGAAGCTCGGTGCCGAGCAGGATGTCGTAGGCCCAGAACCCGGTGTCGAGCACCGCGATCTTCACCCCCGTCCCAGTGAGGCCCAGCGCGCTCCAGTCGTTCAAGCCGTACAGGAACAACGCGTCCACCCCTTCGCTCACGTACTCCGCCTCCAGGGCATGGAAGGGCGGGCGGACCCTCGCCACCCCCTCCAGTCCGGCAAGCGCAAACAGGGCGGTGCCCGGCGCGGAGAGTTGGACGAAACCGTCGACCACCACCTCCACCTCAACCCCCGGATGCGCGGCGGCCTGGGCGGCGGCCTGGCGGGCCGCCTCGGGCGGGTCCACCTCCAGGACCACCCGCACGGGCGCCGTGGAGGCCAGGTGGGTGCGGAGGGGCTTCACCACCCGGCGCAGGGGACCCTCCGCGGTGTCGGGGGCGGCGAGGGCGGCGAGGGCCACGAGCAGCAGGACATACATTGTCGACTCCGACCCCTACCTTGCCCTCGGTGGGGCCCGGTCCTCAAGCGGGTGTTCTTCCAGGGGCGCGGATTGTCACGCGTCGGAGGAGCTACTGGGCGGGGACCGAGGCGGGTGGGTCGGGCGGAAGGTCTTCCAGGGCCTCGTCGTAGCCGTCGCTCCTGCCGGTCGGCAGCAATCGGAAGGTCACCTGCACCCGTACCTGGTCCCCGGCGTAGATGCGGTCGTCCGCGATCTCGGTCACCATGCCGATCTTGCGCAACGCGTCGCCAAACTCCGCGAGCACCGAGGTGGGGATCTGCACGTAGTAGATGCCCCCCGACTTCAAGGCGCTGCCGGATACCTCGGCGCCTCTGTCGTCCAGCACCTGCCCGCGGTACCGGCCGGCGATGCGCTGGAGTTTCAGCAGGGCGTCGGCGTCGTAGGTGAGGACTTCGTAGCGGTAGGTCACGCCGACCATCGTGGTCTGGGTAGTGGGCGCGGGAGCGGCCTGTTCTTGGACCGCCTCGCCGGTGCCCTTCAGATCGATCGGGGCCTCGGTCGCCTCGCCGAAGGCCGCGTCCGTCCCGATGGCCACCGCGGTCCCGGTGTCGGCCGCCGCCTTCCGCTCCTTCGCGGGCGGTGCGGGCTTCGCCGAGGGCTTCGCCGGGGGCTTGGTCGGGGCCTTCGTCTGGACTTCTGCGGTGGGCATTGGGGGGAGCGTCTTCGGGGGCGCCTTGTCGTCCTCCCAGCCCTTCTCTTCGGACGGGGCGGCCGCGGTCTTTCGGAGCCGGCTCTCGGTGGCCGCGGGGGCAGCCGGTGCGGTGCTCGGCTCCTCGCTCCTCACGAACCCGTAGGGGTCGCCTACCAGATCGCGCATGGCCTGACGGCCGGTGTTCGTCCCGAACGGCAGGGCGATGAGGAGCACCAGGGCCGCCGCGAGCGCCACGGCCAGCCCCTCCACCGGCAGCCCGAAGGGGCGTCGGATCCAGCGCCACCAGGTCCCCGGCATGGGCTCGTGCTTCACGGCTTGGAGCACCCCGGACTGGAACGCGAGGGGGGCCTGGACCGGTCCGTGGGTGCGCAGGAAGTCGACCGCCTGCTCCAACTCCTGCAGCTCCTCGCGCAGCACCGGATCACCCGCGATCTGCTGCTCCAGCTCGGCGCGTTCGGTGTCGGTGAGCTCGCCGTCCAGGTAGGCGGAGAGCTGCTCGCTGGCGATCGGGTTGGGCATGGGCCTAGATGACGTCCTCTTTGTGGATGCGACGGGAGAGAACCCGTGCGAGGTGGGCGCGGGCGCGGTGCAACCTGCTCTTTACTGTACCTCTCGGGACCCCCATCAGTTCACCGATCTCCTCGTAGGACAGGTCTTCGATGTCTCGCAACACGATGATGTGACGCTGTTGTTCGTCGAGCTGTTCCAAGGCCTCGCGGACAAGGACCTCGGCCTCCGAGCGGTGCAACCCGGCGTCCGACCCAGGCCCGCTGGATGCGAGCTGGCGCCCGGGACCGTCCTCGTCGTCGCGGGTGCCCTCCAGGGGGTCGTGCCGGTCCCGGTGACGCCGCTTGTGGTACAGGCGCCGGTTCTTGCAGTGGTTGATGACCACTCGGTAGATCCATGTCGAGAGCTTCGCGTCTCCCCGAAAACGGGCCAAGGCCTTGAAGAGGGCGACGAACACGTCTTGGGCGACCTCCTCGGCGATGTGCTCATCGGCCATCCAGCGCAGGCACAGGCCGTAGACCCGGTGTTGGTAGCGGCGAACGATCTCGGCATAGGCTTGGCGATCTCCCTCTTTGAACCGGCGGACGAGCTCGTCGTCCGAGGGCCCGATGACCATCGCGAAGAGCCATGGGATCACCGGGCCGTCTCCCAGCCACTAGGACCACGGATGGTCCCCAGGGTTCCGGTGCCGAACGTGGAGATCACTCGTCCTCGCCAACGGCTTGTTGCATGCGCACCTTCCGCCCCGTGCGGACGCTCTCCATGACCTCCTCCAGCGGCAGGCGACCTTGGGGGAAGATCGCCTTCTTCACTTTGGCACCGCGGAAGGTTGCCCCTTCCAGGTTGGCGAAGTCGAAGTCCGCCTCTTCCAGGCACGCCCCGTCGAACACCGTATCGCGACACTCTGCGTGCCACAGGGAGGCGTTGTTGAGGTTGGAGGCCCGGAAGGTGGCCCGGGAGAGATTGGACTCGGCGAGCTTGGTGCGTGCGAGATCCGCCCCGTCGAAGCACACGCCCGAGAGGTCGATTCCACGCATGTCCATGTCCGCAAGCGGCTGCTTGCGGGTCAGGAGGTCGAGCACCTGTTTCTTGCTCAAGGGGCGGGGTGAGCCCATGTGTCGATCTCCGCTAGGTCACGTACCCCTACCGTGGATTCCAGTCGTTCGACGATCCGTTCGGCCAACCGCGACCCCGACACTCGATCAGAGTGGAAGGTCCCCCCAGGGTTGAGGGCGTTGACCTCGGTAATGCGGCCGCCAATGACGTCGAGGCCAGCGATGCGAATCCCGGCTTCGACAAGCAGAGGCGACAGCTGTAGGGCGAGGTTCCGTTCTTCATCGGTGATCAGGGCGGGAGCTGCGGTACCGCCCCTCTTGAGGTTGTGCCGGAACTCCCCCGGCGCGCGGCGACGTAAGTAGCCCCCGATGATCTCACCGTCCAGCCATACCAAACGCTTCTCTCCCTTTTCTGCGTCTGGGAGGTAGGCCTGCAACACCACGTACCCGTCGCCCGTGGCCTTTGCGGCCTCGAAGGCCCGCACGAGTTCGGCCTGGGCATGGCGAGGCACCAGGGTGACCGCCCGCCCGCCGCTCCCGCGCGCAGGTTTCACGATCACCCCGAACTGCGATTGGCTGTGGAAGATGCCGGCCGTGCCGGCACTACGCGTGACGAGGGTGGGGGGGGTGGGAATGCCCGGCTGTGCCGCGAGCCAGGCCTTGTTGCTCACCCGGACGATGCCTTCGGGATCGTTGGTCACCGGCACCCCGCGATCCCGGGCCAGCGTCGCGAAGTGAATCACCGCCGGATCCAGCGGGGCCACCCGCAACAGGAGCAGGTCCAGCTTCTGGAGGTCGATGGAACGCCGCGGTGCGGTCCGGTCGCAGAGCGAGGCGATCATCGCGTCGGGTCCCGGGTCCGGCGGCTCGAACAGGTGGGCGCGGGCGACGAGGTGGGCGCTGCGGTCGATCTCGAAGTCCGTGCGCTCGATGAAACGCACCTGGTGGCCTCGCCGCAACGCCGCGCAGGCGAGGTCGATGGTGGTCCAGGTCGCGTCCATGTTGGCCGCTCGGATGATGACGATTCCGATGCGCATGGCGCGTGATTATGCGCAGGAGGGAGGTTGGGCAACCAACCGGGCCCTTTTGACCGTGGGTCTGGTTGCCGGTAACGTGACGGTCTCTCCCGGGGAAAGACATG
>JAFDJI010000487.1 GCA_019307545.1 Deltaproteobacteria bacterium
TCCAGGTGGAGCAAAATACCCATCAAGTGGCGCGCCTTGTGCGACCCGCCCACGTTCGCGGTGTCGTCCTTCACCCATACCGCCCCGCCGTCCTGAAACCCGAGCGACGCCCCGAGCGCCGGGAGGGGACCGAAGGGCGTGGCACGGAACCCGGTCCAGTCCACCGCGGCAACGGCGGCGTCCAGGCGCTCCACCAGGGCCACAAAGCCCTCGTCTCCCAGCCCGTGGGCACAGGCGAGCGCGTGGGAGTGGAGCAGACCCCGGTAGTCCAGGAACGGGTTGCCCTCGATGGGGTCTTCCGGAAAGTGGGTCCACGCCGGGTCGAACACCGGTGCCAGCAGGTGGTCGGCCCCGTCGCGCCCGGCTTTCGGACACCGGAAGGGGAAGGGCGCCTCGGCCGACGCGGCGACGACCTCTCCGCACCCTTCGCAGCGCAAGGTCATGGAACCGCCGCCACCGCGGCGTTGAAGGACTCGATGAGGCGGTCCCAGGTGTCCAGGTAGGTGCGCAGGCCCCGCCAGTAGCTCTGGTCCCACCGCGCCTCGAACTCTTCGATGGAGACCCCCTGCTGCTCCACCCAGGTGAAGTAGCCCAGGTTGAAGAGCCGCCTGCGGTCCACCTCGTTGAGCTCCAGGAAGTGGTCGACAGTCGTCCCCAGGAGCGCCCACCCGTAGGTCTCCCCAGCAGACACGATGTCGAAGCGCCCACCGAAGTACTTGTCGAGCGCCATCTCCAACTCGGTGTCGTACAACTCAGCGCTATCGGTGGCCACGGTCATCACCACGTCGTCCGAACCGAGGTTGTAGTACCGGGCGGTCTTGATGGCCGCGAGGACGTTGCAGATGGAGGAGAGCCCCAACTCTCCGAGTTGACCCACAAGGTCGGGGTCCAACCCGCGCCGCTCCACGAGGTACTGGCGGCCGATCTCGGTGTTGAACAGCACGTTCAGGGTGTCGGTCACCGTTTCCGAGATCGCGGTCACCGCGTCGTTCGTGCCGATGTTGTGGATGAGCGGGACGTGCTTGTCGCCGATGCCCTGGATGTTGTGCTCCCCGAACCCGTTGTAGAGCAGGGTGGGGCATTCCAGGGCCTCGACCGCCACGGTCCGGCTGCCGTAGGCCTCCTTCAGGTAGTCGCCAGCCGCGATGGTCCCACCGGATCCGGTGGCGGAGACGAAGGCCGAGAGCCGCAGCCCGGCGGCCTCCCCACCCATGTCCTCGAACACATCCTCCAGCGCACGCCCGGTGCAGATGTAGTGGACCAGGTGATTCCCGAACTCGTTGAACTGGTTGAAGATGATGTTGTCCGGTTCCCGGTCCAGCACGGCGCACTTGTCGTAGATCTCCTTGACGTTGCTCTCCGATCCGGGGGTGCGGTACACGTCGGAGGCGTCGACGACCCAGTCATCCAGCCAATCGAAGCGTTCCTGGCTCATCCCCTCCGGGAGCACCGCCACCCCATGGCAGCGGAGGATGCGGGAGATCGCCACGCCGCCGCGGCAGTAGTTGCCGGTCGAGGGCCAGACCGCCTTGTGCTGGGTGGGGTCGAACTGCCCCGTCACCAACCGGGGCACCAGGCAGCCAAACGCCGCGAGCACCTTGTGGGTGGCGATCATCGGAAACCGGCTCCCCAGCGCCAAGACGATCTTTGCCGGCACCCCCGTCAACTCCGAGGGGAGCACCAGGTAGCCAGGCACCTTGGTGTACCCCCGCCGGCTGCTGTCATTGTACCAGTGCACCCGGAACAGGTTCAGGGGGTGGGGAGCGTCGGGGTCCACCTCCGCCAGCGCCTCCCAGATCCCGGCCGGAATGGTCGCCGGGTCCGCAAGCTGCGCGAGGGTGGGCATGACGATGCCTGCTTCGGCAAACCGGCCCACGGTGCGTGCCAGGGCGGCGGGATCGGTGATCTCGGATTCCAGGCCCAGTCGTGCCATCAGATAGCCCTCCAAGCGCCGCCTCGTAGCACGAGTTGGGGCTCTCAGCGCCAGGCCTCCCACCGCCTCGCCCGGATCTTCCCGACCGACATCGCTTTTGCGGCGGGTGAGTCCTTCATGGGGAGGACGGTGCGCCGCACCCCGTCGAAGGCGGCCAGCGCGCCGGCCACCGCCCCCGCGGTGGGGACCAGCCCGATCTCCCCGACACCCTTGGCGCCAAAGGGCCCCTCCGGCTCGTGCTCCTCCACCAGGTGCACTTCCACCGTGGGCATGTCCCGCGCCCGGAGCACCCCAATCTCGCGCAGCTTGAAGGTCACCGGCATCCCGTTGTCGCAGGGAAGCTCTTCGGTGAGCGCGAAGCCGAGCCCCATGTGCACGGCCCCCTCGATCTGGCTGGCGCACAGGTCGGGGTTGATGGCGCGGCCCACGTCGTGCGCGGCCACGAAGTGGTCCACCCTTCCCGCCTCGTCCAGGATGCACACCTGGGTGGCGAAGCCGTAGGTGGTGTGGGTCTTCACCTTCTCGACCGGTGCGCCCGGAGCGGTGGTGTCGTCGATGCGCACCTCGCCCGCATAGACCCGGCCGACAAGGTCGGACAATGTGTTGGTTCGCAGGTCTGCGGCGAGCTTCTCGGCGGCCTCCACCACTGCACGCCCGCTCAGCAGGGTGCCGCGCGAGCCGGTGGTCTGACCGCACCCGAGCGCGAAGGTCGCGTCCACCTTGGGGACGAACACGGAGGCGGGCAGCCCGGTGACCTCGACAGCACACTGCACCAGCACGTTGTACAGCCCCTGCCCCATCTCGGTGAAGGCGTTGTAGACCGAGACCGTGCCGTCGTCCTCCACCACCAGCCGCACCCGACCGAGGTCGATGGCGCCGTTGCCGAGGCCGCTGTTCTTGATCCCGCAGGCGATGCCGACGGAGCGCCCGGAGTCGAGGGCTCCGTAGTAGGCGTCCTTCACGGCGAGCAGGGTCTGCTTGACCCCTACCGACTTCTCGAGCACCTGACCGGTGGTCAAGGTGTCGCCCACCTCCACCGCGTTGCGCCAGCGCATCTCCCATCCGTCGAGGCCGACCCGCTCCGCAAGCCGATCCAGACACCCCTCGATGGCGAAGGCCGCCTGGTTGACGCCGAACCCACGCATGGCGCCGCAGGGCGGGTTGTTGGTGCGCGCGGCGATCGAGGTCACCGAGACGTGGGGGACCCGGTAGGGGCCGCAGGCGTGTCCCGCGGCGCGTTCCAGCACCTTGGAGCCCACCGAGGCATAGGCACCGGTGTCGCCGACGAGGGTGGCCCGCACCGCCGTGAGCCCGCCCTCGGCATCGCACCCCACCTCGAAGGACATGTGGATGGGGTGACGCTTGGGGTGCACCCGGACCGACTCCTCCCGGCTGAGGGTGAGGCGGACCGGCCGACCCGTGTGGTGCGCCAGCAAAGCGGCGTGGGCCTGGATGCTCATGTCCTCCTTGCCGCCGAAGGCCCCCCCGGTGGGCACCAACTCCACGAACACCTGGTCTTCGGAGACCCCCAGGAAGGCCGCCACCTGGCGCTGGTCATCGAACACCCCCTGCCCGGGGGTGTACAGGTGAAGGATGCCGTCCGGACGCGGCACCGCCAGCGCGCACTCCGGCTCCAGGAACAGGTGTTCGATCCGCTGGGTCTCGAAGGTCTCGCGCACCACGTGTGGGCTGGCGGCCAGGGCCGCGTCCACGTCTCCGCGGGCGAAGCAGGTCCGGGAGAGCTGGTTCGGAGCGGTGGGGTTCACCTGGGGCGCCCCTGGTTCCAGGGCCTCGAACCGGTCGAGCACCGGCAGCAGCACTTCATAGATGATCTCGACCAAGCTGGCGGCTTCGCGGGCAGTGTGCTCGTCGGTGGCGGCAATCGCCGCGAGGAAGTCCCCCACGCAGCGGACCTCCTCCCCTTCCGCCACCAGCCCCGGCCAATCGGCGTAGAAGA
>JAFDJI010000073.1 GCA_019307545.1 Deltaproteobacteria bacterium
GCGTGAGGCTGGCCCACCAGGGCCCATGGCCCCCTACCTTGGCGGAAGCCATCACCCTGGTCTCGAGGTCCCGCCACCAAGACCCGGAGAGGTCGCGCGACACAGTTATCCAGGTATCGCGGGCGCCTCCGTCTACCATGCGCTGGGCATGGCCGGTGTCGAAATCGGCCAACACCCGACTCCCGGCCGTGTCGACCCCGTGAAGCTGCTCGAGCACCACATCAGCGCGCAGTAGGCTCCCGAGGTGCATCTCGGACTCAAAGGCGTCCAACCGCTTCCGCAGCGCGTCGGCGTCCTCGTCCCAGCCCTCGGGAAGGCTGTCCTCGGCACCCACGCCGAGCTTCCGCACGAGCGTCAGATCAGTCGACAGGACAAAGCCCCTACGGACCTCAGTGACCCAGGGTCGCTGCTGCCTGGCGACCTCTGCCATCTCCTCCTCCGACGCCCCGGCCTTCAAGACCGAGCGATTGGCAAACCACTGTGCGTCGGAGGCACGCACGAACGACACTTGAAGGGCCCCCTCCCCCACGAACATCAGCCCTACCTGCCTTTCAGACCCCTCCAGCACCAGCGGCACCACGTACCCGTCGCGCATCGTGTAGGACGCCGGCCCGATGTCGAGTGAGGCGTTCTCCACGTGAAGAACCCCGGAGGCCGCCATCACGACCTCGTCGCTCAACGCATCCCAGTGCGCCTGCAGCTCGTCCTGGGTAGCTGCGACTTCAGCGCCAATCGCGATGCTCGCGATGCCGATTAGCAGCATCGAACCTCCTTATCGGGCAGCGTATCATGCGCATTTCTGGATGAGCCGGGTAAGCATCGCGGAGAGCCTCGTTCTCGTTCTCGAGCGCGTGCTCGTCCGCGTGGGGCGGGTCTCGTGGAGCGTTCACGTGAACGCCAACGTGAACGAGGCCGCCTACGAGCAACGCCCACGTGAACGTGCTCGTGAACGAGGCCGCCTACGAACAACGCCCACGTGAACGCGCTCGTGAACGAGGACGCCCACGAGTCCCGAGACACCCAACCCGAAACTAGCTTCCCGTGAAGTGCGCGGCCCGCCTGTCCAGGAACGCCTCCATGCCCTCCGTCTGATCCCTGGTGGCGAAGCACAGCGCGAACAGGGTGCGCTCCGCAGCCAGGCCAGCCTCCAGGTCGCCATCCGCGTTCTCGTGGATCGCCCGTTTCGCGAGTCGGACCGCGACCGGACCGTTGGCCTCGATCTCCTCGGCCACGGCCAGGGCGCCCCCCACCACGTCCCCCTCGATCTTGCGGGCAGCCAGACCCATTTCCACAGCTTCGTCCGCACCCACCATGCGGGCGGTCAGGCAGAGGTCCAGGGCCTTGGTGAGCCCCACCCGACGCACCAGCCGTTGGGTGCCTCCGAATCCGGGAATCACACCCAACTTGACCTCCGGCTGTCCAAACCTCGCGTGCTCACCCGCGAGGACGATGTCGCAGGCCATGGCCAACTCGCAGCCGCCACCGAGCGCGAACCCGTTCACTGCGGCGATGACGGGCACCGGGAAGGCCGTGAGCCGGTTCAACAGGCGCTGCCCGCGCGAAGCGAAGGCTTCCGCGAGGATCGGGTCGTACGCCGCCATCTCGGAGATGTCCGCCCCGGCGACGAAGGCCTTCCCCGCCCCGGTGATCACCACAGCGCGAAGGCCGTCGTCCCCCTCCAGATCATCGAGCGCCGCATCCAACGCATCGAGGAGACCCGCGCTCAAGGCGTTCAGGGCCCGGGGCCGGTTGAGGGTGAGGATGGCGACTGCGCCGCGTCGCTCCCGGAGGATGAGCGCTCCATTGGATTCGGTCGACATGTCACTCCCGGTAGTAGTTGTAGAAGCCGCGTCCGGACTTTCGCCCCAACCAGCCTGCTTCCACGTATTTCTTGAGGAGCGGGCACGGACGGTACTTGGAATCGCCCCCCATCCCGTCGTGCAGCACCTCCATGATCGCGAGGCAGGTGTCGAGGCCGATGAAGTCGGCCAGGGAGAGCGGGCCCATGGGGACGTTGGTGCCGAGCTTCATGGCCGTGTCGATGTCCGGTACCGTCGCCACCCCCTCGTACAGGGCGTAGACCGCTTCGTTGATGTAGGGCATGAGGATGCGGTTCACGATGAAACCAGGCATGTCGCGGCTGCACACCACGGTCTTCTTCACGCGCTCGGCCACCGTGCGTACTTCCTCGTAGGTCTCGTCGGAGGTGGCGAGGCCGCGGATGATCTCCACCAGCTTCATTACCGGCACCGGGTTCATGAAATGCATCCCGATGACCCTGTCCGGTCGCTCGGTGTGCGCTGCGATGGCCGTGATGGAGATGGACGAGGTGTTCGTCGCCAAGACTGCCTCGGGCTGGACCACCTTGGAGAGGGTCTCCATGATTTCGTACTTCATCGAGGCGTTCTCGGTGGCCGTCTCGATGACGAGATCCACCTCGGCGAGGTCACCGACGGTGGTCGTGAATCGCAGCCGCTCCAAGGTTTCCACCACCCGGGACCCGGTGATCTGTTCCTTGCGAAGCTGGCGGGCCAGGGTCTTCTCGATGGTGGCCCGCGCGTCATCCAACTGGGCTTGTGCGATGTCCTGCACGACCACGCCGTATCCGTAGAGCGCCGCTATGTGGGCGATACCGTTCCCCATCTGGCCAGCGCCGACGACACCGATGGTCCTGATACCCATGGTCTCTCCCGTTGTTCGCACCGACCCCTGGAACCTCGGTGCCCCGTGTCCCTCCTCGGCCCACAGTGCCCGATTTGGGGCGCTGCGGGTAACATCGGGCCATCCACCGTACAAGTGGAGCGTCCGTGGTCGAGATCCCCCGCTGGTGCCGCCCTCCCGAGGACCTTGTTGGCCGAGGGGACGTCATCGACCAGGCGATCGTGGCTTTGGCGAAGGGCCCGATTACCCTCGTGGGTTGCGCGGGAGCCGGAACCACGGTCACCGCAGGTGCGGTGCTGCAGCGACTCCTGGACTCGGGTCGTGTCGGTCGGGTGGCGGCGTTTCCGCTCCACGGCTGCGTGCTGCTCGGCGATGTGGTGCGTGCACTCGGTCGGGACCTCGAGGCGAAGCTCCCGGGTGATCCGGTCTCCCTGCAGCAGGCAATGGCACAAGAGCCTCCTGCTGCCGTGCTCCTGGACGATGCCGACCTGGCACCCGAGACCACGCTCGCATTGGTGGCGCTCATGGGTCGGTGCCGCTGGATCACCACCGGCCGCGAGGCGGTGGTGGGTGAGGCCATAGAGGTCCCGCCCCTTGAACCACACCATCTCGCGCGCCTGTTGCCACCCGGCACCGACACCACGCCGTACCGCGGCCTCCCCCTCCTCGCGATGCTCCCCGGCTCCCCGACGAACGAGCGACCCTGGGCCGCGGTGCTCGAGGAACTCCCTCCCGGAATGGACCTCTTGGCGGAGCTCGCGCCGGGACTGCCGGGGGTGCCGGTCCAGATTCCTGCGCCGTTCCGGTTGGAGATCCCTGGACGTACGGTGCTGCGCCGCTCGGTGCGAGAGCAGCTGGGCGCCGAGATCCAGCCCTCTCCCTCGGTCCTGGCGGTCGCGCTTCGGAATCGGATCCCCGAGCTGCACAGCATCGCCTGCGACCTCGACGATGGGAGTGCCGAAACGGACGGTTGCCTGTTCCGCGTCGCGGCGGCGCGACTGGTGGATCCCGAGCTGCGGGCCCTGGCCGCCGCAGCGGCGGCACGGATCGCCCTTCGCTCCTTCCAGCCCGACGCAGCCTTGAACCTGGTCCGCAACGCGCTGCTGCGCCGGCTGCCCCAGGGCGCACGGGGGATACTGCACTGGCTGGAGGGGGATGCCCTGCTCGCGCGCGGCTCGGATGACGAGGCACACCACGCCCACGTTTCCGCGGCGGGCGCCCTCGAGGACAGCGGACACCGCCAGGCCCTGGCCGCCCTGGCCCGTCACTGCGCAGACCTGGATGCGAGCCGGGGCCGCATGCTGCGCGCGCGGGAATGGCTCGGAACCGCGCGGTCGGCGCTGGGGCGAGACCTGGAGCACGTGGCCGTCGCCGAATCGATCCGTCTCGCCGGCGATCTGGCCGCCCATGCCGGCGAGCTGGTCGGCGCGGAGGGCCTCTACGACGAAGCCTGGGCCATCCTCACCGAGAGTGCGGAGGACGCGCCGGCCCGAGCCGCCGTGTCCGTGGGTAGGGCAGCCCTCGCAGCCTCCCGCGGGCAGTTCGACACCGCTGCGGAACACCTCGCCCAGGCAGAGGCCGGTGCGCATACCCCCGCGATCCGGGCGGCCGTCCTCTTCCGCCAGGCTGAGCTTGCCTTGCGCCGCGGGGACCGCTCCGGATCCGCCCAGCACGAGCGCGCCGCCCGAGAGGGCTGGACCCGCGCAGGAAGCCTGCGCGGACTCGCACTGTGTGCCCGCCTGCGAGGCGACCTGGCCGCAGTGCGCGGCGATCGCGGTGCCGCCGCCGATGCCTATGGTGAGGCAGTCCTGTTGAACGTGCGCACCCGAGACCCCGCGGGCACTCGGCGCGTGTTGCGGCGGATCCTCGCCATCGAGCGCGAGGGCGTGCCCGGGCCACACATCGCTGACCTGGAGGAGGCCTTGGACCTCGCCGAGGTACTGAACCGAGTGGGGTGAAACGGGGCTACAGGCTGCCGGCTACGGGCAACAGGGAAGTGGGTTCGAAGCCAGTTCCTGAAGCCCGAAGCCCGACACCGGCGCGAGGTGACCGGGTCATGCATCGCACTGCTTGCTTCCGTGCATCCCGATCTTCATTCGGATAGCCACAAAGGGCATCCGGAGGCCGTGTGCGCCGATTCATCCCCCTGTTGCTGCTGACGGCCTGCATCGAACAGGTCGGTCTCGGGCCCGATCTGGGGCCCTGCTCGCAGCCGCCCGATAGGGTCCACACCTTTGGTGAGGTGGGGATCGGGACCTGCCTGGCCGGGCCGGCCGACCTGAAGTCCTTCGAACAAGGGGGGACGACCTGGCTGGCCGTCGCCAACGCCAACCCGTTCTTGAACTTCGAATCGGGGAGCGTGTTGCTCGTCGACTGGGGGTCGGTGGACCTCGACATCCCCGAGAACCACCTCGACCAGCTGGATGCGCACGCCCTGCCGATGGACAACTACGTCGGTGGCCTGGGGTACGTCGCCGACCCCTTCAAGCAGGTGCTCCTCGTGTCCGGTCGGCTCTCCGAGGATTCCCGCACCCGGAGCCACAACGACGAGCTCTGGGTGGTCGATGTCTCCGACCCCGCCGAGCCGACCCCCTGGATGCTGGGCGATCACCTCATCCTCAAGGACGATCCGCAGCCCATCGTGGTGCACTCGGAGTTCGATCGGGCCTACGTCGGCAACATCACCGACCACTCGGTCTCGGTGCTCGACACCTCTGGAGCACCCATCCGCAGCATCGATGTCGCCCCACGGGTGATTCTGGGTGGTGATCGGTTCTACGACACCGACCGGTCCGGGTCTCGCGCCGAGGTCGATCTCTCCGTGGTCATGGGCGAGGACGTCCCCAACGAGAGTTGGACGCTGTCCTGGATCGACTCCTCCCACCGTATCTGGGTCCCGGAGAACGGCGGACTCCGGCGCTGGAACTACGGCGGACTCGACTACAGCACCGGCAACTCCGGGATCGATCTCGATCCCGAGGACAGCGGCGGTCTGGCCACCGGGGTGAGTGACCCGTTCTATGCCCTGCAGCTTGGGGCGCCGCAGATGGTGTTCTCGAATCGGGGCGACATCCTCGGTGTGGAGCAACGCGCCGCCAGCATCTGGGACTGGTCCTACCTTCGCGTCTATGTGGTCGGTGGCGCAGAGGGTGAGTGGGACGCCCGACTCGATGCCCCTTCGGTGCTCGGGACGTCCGAGGGCGATCTCATCTTCTACGATGCGCGACCCGAGGAAGGGGCCCCGGCATCCATCGGCGTGGCCCTGGTAGTCGGGGACTTGTCCGCGCGGTCCGCCGCGCCACTCCTGGAACCTGATGGCGATTGGGTGAGCCTCGAGGATCCCTTCGTCCGCGGCGACTCCCTCGCGCAGCGTTCGCGGATGTGGCTCTCGCTGTGGGACGGGGAGCACTGGTCGATCGGGCTGGCCGAGACCGTTGACAGCCTCGACTGGCCCTCTCCGGTCGAGGTCCTCGCGGTGGACGGTATGGACGTCGCCGCGCCGGCCGTGACCTACGTCAATGGGCGCTACCGCCTGTGGGCCGCTCTGGGTGACGGAGAGCGGTGGCAGATCGCGGAGGCGTGGTCGCGAGACGGCATCGAGTGGTTCGATCTCACCCCGGTATTCCCCCTCGCCGACCCGTACGACCCCGCGCAGCCCCCCCGGGTCGCACTGCACAACGACAGCGCGGGTGGGTTCCGGGTCGAGGGCGACACCATGGGCGAGTTGCCCGGGTTGGCCACGGCCGGCAGCATCTTCCTCGCCGGTACGCGAGGGTTCGCGCTCAGGGTCTCGAACAGCTTCGAGATCTCAACCCGCGATCTGGGCAACACCGCGAAAAATGGGGTGATCCCGGTTTCGGGCGTGGCGTCCGGCGATGCCCCGCGACTGTACGTCACCACCATCGACGGGGGTGATCACCGTGGCGTGTCGGTGCTGGAGCGTGCCGACACTCGGTGGACGCCCCTCGCCGAAGACCTGGTGCCTCCGGGGACCGGCGGGAACGAGGGCGGCGTGGAAAGCCCGGTGGTGCTGGAGTCCGAAGGTGTCTGGCACATGTACTACGGTGCGTGGCTCTCCGACGGTTCCGTGGGGCTTCGCCGCGCCACTTCCACGGACGGGGTCTCGTGGGAGCCCGCCACCCTCACGGTTCCCACCCCGGACACCTGGGAGAGCCTGGCCCGGATCCCCCACTCCTGGGAGCTGCTGGACGACGGCGGGATCCGTCTCTGGTACGGGGGCACCGACGGGGCGCAGTTCCGGATCGGTGCATTGGTGAGCACCGACCTGGAGACCTTCACCGCCGACCCCGGACTGGAAACCCCCTGGCAGTTGGGGTCGGGTGCTGCTGGGGAATTCGACGACTCTGGGGTACGCGACCCCGCGGTCTATCGCGACGGTGAGACCACCCACCTCTGGTACGCCGGCTACGATGGCGACACCTGGGCTATCGGCCACGCTACCCGTGCCACGGACGATCCCGAGTGGCGTCGCAGCAGGGACCCCATCACCGGTGAAAACCTCCCCAAGCTCTTCAGTGTGGGGCGCACCTTCTCTGCGAAAGGGGTCCTGTCGCCGGTGCTGCTGGTGGACGACCCCGGCGACGGCTCCCTTTCCGTCGAGATGCTCTACGCCGGCTTCGACGGTGCGAAATACCGCGTCGGGCAAGCCCTGGGCGATCTGAGCCGTCAGTACCCCGCGTTCACATTCCCTACCGCTGGGGATCGCCTCGTCTTCAGTACCTTGCGGGGCGACTCCGCCGGCGGGGTGGTCGAGCTCGAGCAGAGCATCGATGGCTTCTACGTGTCGGGGCAGGGTACCTCCCAGATCCGTCTCGACGAGGCGCGCGGGTTCCTCTACGTGGCCGCGAAGAAGACCAACCGACCCTCCAACTTCATCTACGTCGTCGATGTACGGGATGACTCGAGCACCGGCTACCAGGACAGCAACTACCTGGACATCGAGTCCATCCTCCAGGTGGGTCAGACGGCCTATTCGTCCGGTTTTCGGGACGTCGTGGCCGTGCCGGGCACGGACCGGATGTACGCCTCGGGCCACGTCCCGGATGCGGTCACGGTGTTCGACCTCTCGGGGCTGGTGGACGACGCCCACAAGGACATCATCCGGGACGCCGCCATCGCCTCACTGCCCTTGCTCAGGGTGGCGGGCCGGACTCCCAGCCGTCCCTACCAGGACGAAGATGCGGGTGCAGACACCCTCGCCCGGTTCAACGGCGCGGGAATGACGCTCTCCGCGGAGTCCGACCTGCTCTACGTGACCAGCTTCCGCGAGAACTCCCTGGTGGTGTTCGATCTGGAGCTCGGACCCTGGGGCGAGGAGGTCCGGCGCATCACGGATCTGGGCGAGAACCCGCACCTGGTACGCCTCACCCCCGATGGGCGGTACGCCGTGGTGGCGAACTACCTCGGCGATGTGGAAGAGGGAATGGTGCACTCGACGCTGGCGGTGGTGGACGTCGACCCCGCCAGTGACACGTTCCTGGACGTGGTCACCTGGATCAAGAACCGATGAACCGCGCTTCTCTCGCCCTGGTGTTGTTGGTCGCGTCCGCCTGCCGGGACGACGATCCGTGGGAGGGCAACTTCGACATCCCCACCGTGGGGGCGGTACTCCAGAACGAGGTCGGTGGCCCCTTCGAGGAGCCCGTGGGATACGGGGCCAGCATCCACGGGGGCCAGATCGCCATCCTCGCCCTCAAGCAGGGCCGCTACCTCAGCGATGACGACGCGGCCAGCTTCGTCTCCGCCGCCCCCCTGGCCACGGGCCGGAATCGGGTGATCGGCAGTCTCGCCGCCTACGCACCCGACGAGCAGAACATCGTGGTGTACGCGGCAGACCGCGCCTACGGTCAGCTCCTCCGGATTCCGCACGTTGTAGGCCTGTACGAGCGCGGCACCCCCATCCGCGTACGGCCCCTCGCGACCGATTGGGTGTTCTTGGACGCCGATGAGAGCGGTGACCGGGCACGCCTCGACGATTTGAAGCTGCGCCTCGGCTACACCACTACCGAGGATTGGGTGTTGGAGTACGACGGCGAGGAATGGTGGGTGACCGGGTCTCGATCCGGGATCCAGCCGCGGACCGCGCAAGCCGGGGTGGGCTACGCCGCCGAGCGGCGCACGGTCGAGTTCACCATCCAGGGGTCCGCGACCCCGGGAGACCAATTCCAATTCTCCACCGACTCCGGGATCGAAGAGTTGGACCTCGGTGGCATTCCGCTGCAACTCGCGATGGCACCAGACCAGTCGCGCATTGCAGCGGTGATCGAGGACAGAGACGACGGTCGGATGCGCCTGCTGCTGTTCGACCCGACCACGGACACCGTGGTCGAGGAGGTTCCCCTCCCCGCGGACGCACAGCCTCACCGCCTCGCATGGGCACCAGACGCAGGCACCCTGTTCGCCGCAGATGTCGCGCGACCGTCCGCATGGGAGGTGGTCCGCGAGCCAGAGGGTGCCCTGTCAGTGATCGAGCACCCCCTCCCCTGGCCGGTGTTCGATGTCGCACCCATGCTCTCCGAGGAGCAGAGACACCTGTTCGTCGCCCCCGTGGGCGCACGGACGGTGTGGATCTTCGACCTCGATGCCGACGCGCTCGTGGACTTCAATCCCCAACAGGACGGGGTGAACGGCCTCGACCTGGACACGCCGGTCCAGGGGCTGGAAGCGATCCCGCTGCGGTACCGCTGGCCCGAGATCGACGATGAGGGTGTGAACCGGTGGGGCCGTTCGGTAGCGGTGAGCCTGTACACCGGGAAAGTGGTGTTCATGGCCGAGGGGACCGGCTGTCTGGTTCGCGACGAGTTTGGGCCTCGCACCGAGCCGGTGAGCCAGTATGGGAGCGGGCTCGATTACTCTGCCAACTTCAGCAACGTGAGCGGTGCGGCCTTCCTCCAGGGCAATGCCACCAATGACCGCACCGTGATGGTCAACCCCTGTGGCGGCATCGCACGTCGCGAGACCTGGACAATCACCTACCGGCAGAACCTACAGGCCTGGGAAGTGGAGGGTTCGCGGTCCGGTCTCCAGGAGGGTCTGGTCTACGAGGACCAGCGCTACGTGTCCGATACCGGCGCGGTGAGCTTCGTCATCCGCGGCGGGACGACCGTCTCCGAAGAGGGGTGGCGGATCAGCCTCACCATCCTGATGGGTGTGGTGGAAGCGAACGGGAACAACGACGAGGACTCGGGCCGCGAGGTGGAGTTCGACCTGCCCCAGGACCCCGTGTTCTTCCACTACCTGGTCGGCGGAAGCGACGGTGGATGGGACCCCATCGAGGACCGCTCCTTCGTCTTGGTGCCCGCGGCCGGGAGCGACCTGTTCGGTCGGGTCGATCCCCAGAGCGGCCACATCGACGCCTGGTGGTGGTGATCAGCCGGGGACCGCGCCCCGACGGTCGACCACCCGAACGGTGAGCACGAACAGCAGCATCGCCGCGACCCACAGCGCCGCGGTGGACGCCGACAACAGCCGCACGTTCAGCTCGGACACCACCGGCGGGGCCACGACCTGGCAGAACGTCGCGCCGCCCGGCACGATCTCGGCAAGGGGCACGATCAGCAGGTAGGCGGCGCCCGCCACCGCGTTCACGCTCCAGGCAACCCGCAGTGGGCGCACGAGGAGGGTGCCGCACATGCAGGACAGCGTGAGCACCATCCAGAACCCCGCGATCCAGGGCAGGAAGAGCGGTCCCCGCATCGCTGCACCCAGCGCGAGGAGCGGCAGGCTGTAGAGCGCCACGGCGCCCAGCTTTCCCTGGACCAGGCGCCGCCGGGGCAGGGTGGAGGCGACCAAGAGGGGAAGCGTACCCGCGGTCACCTCGCTGGCGATGCTCGAGGTGGCGGCGACGACGGTGACCAGCACCCCCACTGCGATCATGGCGTGGGACGGATCCAGGTGCTCGGATCGGGCCGGGTTCCCCGGGGCCGCCCACCAGGCCACCAGCATGGTCACGCTCCACACCCCCGCGGCCCACCACCACCAGGGAGGTCCCCCGCCCCAACCGCCCCGCCGGGCCTCACGCCAGACAACCGGGTTTCCCCTGACCTCGCCCCCGGAACGGCGCACCAGCCTGGCTCCGCCTCCCAACACCCACAGGGAGAGGTCCAGATACAGCGCCG
>JAFDJI010000074.1 GCA_019307545.1 Deltaproteobacteria bacterium
GACGACGTGGACATCCCCTTCGGCCAGGTGCGGGTGAAGCGGGGTGGAGGCCATGGCGGCCACAACGGGCTCCGCGACCTCACCAGGTTCCTGGGCACCGGCGCGTTCCCACGGGTGCGGTTCGGGGTCTCCCGACCGCCCCCGCAGTGGGAAACCGCCGACTATGTCCTTTCCAATTGGACACCCGCAGAAGTCGAGCAGCTCGAGGCGCTCGTCGATCGGGCGACGGATGCAGTGGAAGTGGTGATCCGTGATGGGGTCGCCACCGCGATGAATACCTTCAATGAGCGGCCCCGGAACGCGCCGCCCGAGCCCCGTGATGGGGCCGGCGGTGGGGCGCGGTCCGAGGACTGTTGAGAGAACTTTGACTCGCGCCTCTCCGGCGCGGTTTTGGAGGAGACATGGAGAACGTGGTCTTTGCGGTACCGGCTGCAGGTTTGCTGGCCCTGCTGTTCGCGTACTGGAAGGCGGCCTGGGTCGCGAGGCAGGACCCGGGCGACGAAAAGATCCAGGAGATCGTCGCCGCCATCCGCGAGGGGGCCATGGCCTTCCTGGGCCGCGAGTACCGGGTGATCGCCATCTTCGTGGTGATCGTGGCCGTGCTGCTCGCGCTCATGAACATGCAGGGCGAGTCCCAGAGCCCCTTGATCGCGGTGTCGTTCGTGGTCGGCGCCTGTGCGTCCGGCCTCGCCGGCTACTTCGGGATGCGGGTGGCCACCAACGCCAACGGACGCACCACCGCGGCCGCCACCAAGAGCCTCTCGGCGGCCCTGGACGTCGCCTTCTCCGGTGGCTCGGTGATGGGCATGAGCGTGGTGGGGCTGGCCCTCATCGGTCTCGGCTCCCTGTACCTGCTCTACACCCTGGTGGTGTTCCCGAACGACCTCCCCACGACCCTGAACGTGATCACAGGCTTCTCCATGGGGGCGTCCTCCATCGCGTTGTTCGCCCGCGTGGGCGGAGGCATCTACACCAAGGCCGCGGACGTGGGCGCCGACCTGGTGGGGAAGGTCGAGGCTGGCCTGCCCGAGGACGACCCGCGCAACCCGGCGGTGATCGCGGACAACGTGGGCGACAACGTCGGTGACGTCGCCGGTATGGGCGCCGACCTGTTCGAGTCCTTCGTGGGCGCCATCGTCGGTGCCATGGTGCTCGGTCTTGGTTTCGCCGTGGTGAGCGGCGCCGAGGGCACCACGAGCATGGGACCCATCATCCTCCCCCTCTTGATCGCGGCTGCGGGCATCATCTGCTCCATGGTGGGAACCCTCTTCGTGCGCGTCAAGGAGGGGGGCAACCCCCAGCACGCGTTGGACGCCGGTTCCTTCGGGTCGGCCGGAGTCATGGCGTTGGTCACCTTCGCCCTGGCCTATTGGCTGTGGCCCCAGGGTGGTAGCGCCCACCTGACCAGCACCGGCGTGATTCTGTGGTGGCACGTAGGTGTGGCCACCGTGGTGGGACTGGGCACCGGGGTCGCCATCGGGGCCATCACCTCCTACTACACCTCGCTGGGCGGGGGCCCGGTGAACACCGTGGCCGAGCAGTCGAAGACGGGCACCGCCACGAACATCATCGCCGGCCTGGCGCTCGGCATGCAGTCCACCATGATCCCCATCGGCTTCATCGCGGTGGGCATCGTGATCGCCAACACATTCGCCGGGCTGTACGGGGTGGCCATCGCGGCCCTGGGTATGCTCTCCACCATCGGGATCCAGCTCGCGGTCGACGCCTATGGGCCCATCGCCGACAACGCCGGCGGCATCGCTGAGATGTCCCACCAAGCGCCCGAGGTGCGGCAGCGCACCGACCGGCTGGATGCAGTGGGGAACACCACCGCTGCCATCGGCAAGGGATTCGCGATCGGCAGTGCCGCGATGACGGCCCTGGCGCTGTTCGCCGCCTTCATCCAGCAGGCTGGGATCACCGAGATCAACGTGGCCTCTCCCCTGGTGATGGCAGGTCTGTTCATCGGAGGCATGCTGCCCTACCTGTTCTCGTCGATGGCGATGCGGGCAGTGGGCGAGGCCGCCATGGAGATGATCGAGGAAGTGCGACGCCAGTTCCGTGAGATCCCGGGTCTGCTCGAAGGCAAGGCCAAGCCCGACACCGCGCGGTGTGTGGACATCTCCACCACGGCGGCCATCAAGCGGATGATCATGCCCGGCACCATGGCGGTGGCCACTCCGGTCCTGGTCGGCGTCCTGTTCGGCGCCGAGGCACTCGGCGGCCTGCTCGCCGGGGTGCTCATCTCGGGTGTGGTGCTTGCCATTTTCATGGCGAACGCGGGTGGCGCCTGGGACAACGCCAAGAAGGCCTTCGAGGGGGAGGGCTTCAACATGTCAGACGGCACCCTGCACACCAAGGGCTCCGACGCCCACAAGGCGGCGGTGGTCGGTGATACGGTCGGTGACCCCTTCAAGGACACCGCGGGGCCGTCCCTCAACATCCTCGTGAAGCTGATGAGCGTCGTGGCCCTCGTCATGGCACCCGTGCTCGCAGGCATGCAGGCCGGTGGCCTCATCGGCTCCCTTTTCGGCTCCTGATTCCTCCCCGGCGCGGGCTTCGGCCCGCGCCCATAGCCCATGTGGAGGCCAGACTTGTTCCAGAACGAGTATGAAATCGTGTTCATCATCCGTCCCGACCTGGACGACGCCGCCACCCTCGAGGTCATCGAGAAGGTGGAGGTGATCATCACCGAGAACGGCGGTCATCCACTGACCCGGGACGATTGGGGCAAGCGAAAGCTCGCCTACCCCATCAAGAATCATCTGAAGGGGCACTACGTCCTGGTGAATTTCCTCGCGCCGGCCGAGCTCATCATCGAGCTGGAGCGAAGGATCCGCATCACCGACGCGATTGTCCGCTTCCTGACCGTCAAGCGGTTCGATTTCGTGGAGATCGCTCCGCGTTTGGAGCAGGCTGCCGAGCAGCGCCGCCTCCGTGAGGAGGAGGCGCGCGCCCGCGCGGCTGCCGAGGCTGCCTCCGCCGAGAGGCGTGAGAAGGCCAAGGCCGAACAAGCAAAGCGCGACAACGACGAACAGGTCTCTGCCTAACGGCGCGGGAGGCAACCATGCAGGTCATCCTGAAGCAGGACGTCCCCAAGCTCGGCAACGCGGGCGACATCGTGAAGGTCGCCCCGGGGTACGGGAGGAACTACCTGATCCCCCGCGGACTCGCGGCGCCAGCGACGGCGGGCAGCGTCACCCAGGTGGAGCACCAGAAGCGGATTGCCCAGAGCATTCGCCGCAAGCAGCTCTCCGGTGCCGAAGCGATCGCAGAGCAGATCGAGGGAACCGCAGTCTCCATCAGGCGTGAGGCGGGGGAGGACGACAAGCTCTTCGGCTCGGTCACCAACCGCGACATCGCCGAGGCGCTCGCCGCGGAAGGGGTGGAGGTGGACCGTCGCATCATCCAACTCGAGGAGCCGATCAAGGCCATCGGGCTGTTCACGGTGCCGGTGCGGCTGCACCGCGATGTCATCGCGAAGCTGCGCGTCTACGTCATCCGCGCCTCCTGATTCGGGCCGATGGATCAGCCCCGGGCATTTCCGCAAGCGGTGGAGGCCGAGCGTGCCCTGCTCGGCGGGCTGATCCAGCGCCCGGATCTGCTCCAGGAGATCCTCGTCCTGCTGCGGCCGGAGCATTTCTACCGGCACGATCACCAGCAGCTGTACAGCCTTCTCCTCGACATGAACGACCACGGGGACGCCATCGACATGGTGACCGTCCCCGAGCGGGTGGCGCGGGAGGCGAACGAGGAGCGGTACGGGGGCGTCGCCTATGTGGTGGAGCTTCCCGATTACGTACCTTCCACCGCAAACCTGGGGCACTATGCCCAGACGGTTCGGCAGAAGGCCTTGCTCCGAGCCCTGATCACCACGGCCCACGATCTCTCGGATGCCGCCTACGAGCAGCCCGACGATGTCACCACCCTCTTGGACCGCGCGGCGCAGGAGATCGTGGGGCTGGGGCAAGAAGGGAAGCGCGGCGAATGGGTGGACATCAGCTTGGTCGTGGACAAGGAGCTGATGCGCATCGAGGCGCTCGGAAAGCGGGGCGATGGGGTCATAGGGGTGGCGACCGGGTTCATCGACCTGGACCGCATGCTGGCCGGGCTCCAGCCCGGTGACCTGGTGATCCTCGCGGGCCGCCCCTCGATGGGCAAGACCGCCCTCGCCCTGAACATCGCCCAGAACGCCGCGGTGATGGGCGAGGTAGGGGTGGGGATCTACTCGTTGGAGATGAGTCGACAGCAACTTGTGGACCGCATGTTGTGCGCCCACGGCATGGTGGACGCCAGCAAGGTGCGCACCGGTCGCCTCGATGTCGACGACTGGGAGCGGTTCCTGGAGGCCTCGGAGACCCTCCGCAAGGCGCCGATCCACATCAACGACGCGCCGGGACTCACCATCGCGGAGATCCGGACCCACGCCCGACGCCTGGCCACCCAGCATCCCGACCTGGGACTGCTGGTGGTGGACTACATCCAGCTCATGTCCTCGGAAAACCCCAGCCAGTCCCGGGTCCAGCAGGTGAGCGACATGTCCCGCGGCTTGAAGGCGCTGGCAAAGGACCTGAACGTGCCCGTGCTCGCGCTCTCCCAGCTGAACCGCGGGGTCGAGCAGCGCCAGGACAAGCGACCGATCATGAGCGATCTTCGCGAGTCTGGCGCAATCGAGCAGGACGCTGACGTGATCCTGTTCATCTACCGCGACGAGGTCTACAACCCGGACACCGCGGAGCGCTCGGTGGCCGAGGTGATCATCGCCAAGCAGCGCAACGGCCCCATCGGGAAGACCAGGCTCGTGTTCCAAGGTCAGTACACCCGGTTCGACAACTACGCGGAGGAAGGAGCCTACCTCTGACGACCGTACTTCCCGCTATCGGAGGCGATCTCCGGTGTTGCCCTTGACCAGAGGCGCGTTGTCCGGTAGCAGTAGGCTCTCTAAACCAGTGATTTCACGGCACCGAGTATCGTTCGGAGTCTGCAGAGGAGATGGCGGGACCCATGGAGAAGGCCGAACTGCTTGCCGACTTCAAGGCCAACGTTGACCTGTTCGAGAAGTACCACGGCTTCATCGAAAAGACGAAGCAGCAGGCCGACAAGTTCGCCAAGGCTGTTGTTGACAAGGTCATCAAGGACAACAGCGCGAAGCGTGACGACGTCGCCGCAGACCTCGTTCCGCTGGCCATCGAGATCGACGCTGTCATTGGCGATCTGGAACAGGAGAAGGAGACCCTTCTCGAGGGCCAGCAGGATCAGAAGCTGGCCTTGGAGGAGATGGAGCTTCGAAAGGCGATCGGCGAGCTCACCGACAAGGAGTTCGAGAAGGAGACCAAGGGTCTCCAAGCAGACCTGAAGGCGAGTGACGAGCTGATCGGCGGCCTCAACGGCGAGCTCGAGACGTTCAACGGCGAGATGAGCCGGTGGCGCGAGGTCGGGCGTGAGGCAGGAGTGCTCACCGACTCCCTCGTGATGATCGACGAGGACGAGGACGAGGACGAGGACGACGTTCCCGAGATCGAGTCGGTGGACATCCTCGAGCCGGACGCGGACATCGAAATGGGTGACGACGTGGATGTCGCCGGGTTCAGGCAGGAGGGCGTGCGCTTCGAGCAGGTGAAGCAGGTCGACGATGTCTCGGTGGTGTTTGCCGAAGACGACGGGGAGGAGGCCGAGATCAAGCTGGAAGTGGGCGAGATGGACACCCTCCTCGACGAAGATCTGGAGGCGATCGAGGAGGAGGGAGACGATCGCCCGCGCCGCGCGGTGATGCTCTACCAAGAGGGCACCGCGGAGGAGCAGATCCACCCCTTCACCGGAGACGTGCTCACCCTCGGTCGTGGCCGCGACAACGACATCCAGGTGAAGAACGATTCCAAGGTTTCGCGGTACCATTGCAAGCTGTACCGTCGAAACGGGAACTTCTACATCGAGGACAACAAGTCCGCCAACGGCACGTTGGTGAATGGGGAGCTGATCACGGAGCGCCGGCTCTTCGGTGGTGAGGAGATCATCATCGGGGAGACGTTCTTCCGCTTCCGGATCATGGATTGACCAAGGGTTCACGCGTCCTCATCACAACGTCGGACGATCGCCTCTTTGGGGCGATCCACCCTTTTCTGGAGTCCCTGGGGCTCGAGGTGGTCCGGCCTGGAAACGACAAGTCCGTTCCGGCCAAGGTGCCGGAAGCAGTCTTGGTGGACGTCCGCGGACTGGATGCTGACGCCCTGGACGCCGCGCTCGAGCCCTACCCCTCTTCCACCCGGGTCGTAGTGCTCATGTCCTCCGCAGAGGCGGTCCCGTCCTTCGTGGCGTCGGGTGTGCACGACTTCGTTTGCGAGGGTGACGATCCGCAGGCGGTGGCGCTGCGGCTTTGGATGGCGTCGAGACCAGCCCCCGGTCCCGGGTTGAGCTTGGAGGTCCGCCGGTTGGTGCGCCACGACATGCGCAACCCCCTTGCCGTGATCCTGGGCCAATGCGAAATCCTGACCATCGAGCTCGGAGGTCCGCTCACCGACCACCACCGCCGGTCCGTTGGCGCCATCGAGCGGCAGACAGAGCACTTGCACGCGCTGGTTGACCACCTGGCGGGCCTCTTGGACGACCATTGGTAGCAGGCCGGGTTTCGATGGGGCAGAATATCCCGGCGCCCCGTGTGCCCTTGCCAACCGCGGGCTGGCAGCGCATTTTGTGACTGGTTACGGCGGCCCTCCCTCGCCGACACGGTTTGTGGAACCCCCATGGCGCGCAGGAAACATTCCGTCGACGGCCCCGTCTACTACACCACCTACCAGGTGGCGAAGTTCTTCGGCGTTTCGCTCCCCACCGTCGTGAACTGGGTGAACTCGGGGTTGCTGTCGGCGCATCGCACCCCGGGAGGTCACCGCCGCCTCGCGCGCAACGACGTCATCGCCTTCGCCCGGCAGCACGAATACCCACTGGCGAAGGAGCTTTTGGGGACCGGAGACGGCAAGAAGAAGATCCTCGTGGTGGACGACGAGCAGGACTTCTCCGAGATGGTCCGCGAGTACCTCTCCATGAAGGAGGACTTCGAGGTGGAGGTGGCCGATTCGGGGTTCCAGGCCGGGTTCACCGTGGCCAGATTCAAGCCCGACCTGATCCTGATGGACCTGATGATGCCCGACATGGATGGGTTCGAGGTCCACCGCATGTTGCGGGACGACGTAGACACTCGGCACATCCCGGTCATCGCCTGTACGGCGTACCGCGACCCGGTCGTGGACGCACGGGTGCGCGAGGAGCGGTTCGACGGCTTCATGGAGAAACCGCTGAAGCTCGACAGCCTGCTCACGGTGATCCGAAAGCACCTGGGGATGGAGCAGGAAGCAGAGGACGGGGAAGGAAAGCCCTCCTAGCTGTCTTCCGTCTGCAGCCTCGCCATCGCCGGCGCCACCGCGATTCCGTCGCCTCCTCGAGCGGGAATGGGGATCTCGGAGAGGGGGATGGGCACGCAAGTCGTCCGCCTGCGGATCCGGATCAGCTCCGCAGCGATCGCCACCGCGATTTCCGCGGGGGTTTCCGCTCCGATGTCGAGCCCCACCGGGGCACAGAGCTTCCGGAACAGCGCCGGGTCCATGCCCGCAGCCTTGTAGCGAATGAGGAACTTGGTGACCTTGGTGCGGCTTCCGATCATCCCGATCCACGCACAGGGCTTGGGCAGCAGGATCTCGCCGATGTCCTGGTCGAGCCGGTGGTCGTGAGTGACGATGAGCCAGATCGCTGCGGGATCGCCTTCCAGCCTGCTTGCGTATGCCCTCGCGTCCCCAGAGTGGACCTCGCAGCCGGGGAAACGTTCCGGATCGGCGAACTCCGGACGCTCGTCCACCACCGTGATCGCGAAGGACAGGTCGCGCAACAGGGGCGCGAGGGCGCGCGAGATGTGCCCGGCTCCGAACAGGACCAAGGGCTCCTGGACCTGTAGCGGCTCCACGAACACCTCCATCTCTCCCCCGCAGCACATGCCCAGGTCGCGGGTGAGGTGGGCCTGGAAGCGGGCTGGCTGGCCCGACGCGATGGCTTGCAGGGCGACCTGGATCACCTGAAGCTCGACATTGCCGCCGCCGATGGTGCCAACGATCGAGCCATCCTCGTACACCAGCATGCGCGCGCCCGACGATCGGGGCGCCGAGCCTCCCACGGAGATCACCGTGGCCAATGCGGCAGGTCGCCCGGTGCGCCATGCCTTGGATGCGGAAGCAAAGACGTCCATACCTGTCGGAGTATCACTCCTGGGCCCACCCCCCACTGTGGGACTGTAAGGATGACGCCGCGTGGTCTAAGGTGGCCTCGGGGAGGAGGCGCCCACGGTGGTCACTCGCAGGCGGTTTCGATTCGCGACCCTCCTGGCGTGCGGTGGCTGGCTCGTCGTACCCGCACTGGTGCGGGCACAAGACGATCCTGCCGCGCCGGCCGATGCGCCGCAGGTGATCCCCGCGGACGAGGCACCCGATCCCGTGGAGGTCGCACCACCCGATGAGGGTCCGCCGCCGCTGGTGGAGCTGCCCACCTCTCTGCGCGAGGGCTGGGGTTGGATGGCGACGGGTCCGCGAGTCGGTCTGCCCATGTCCGACGTCACCGCTCACCCGGACGATCCCGAGTTCCTGGCGGCCGTGAGCCTGGAAGGGGAAGTGTGGCTCTCTCTCGATCGGGGAGGCTACTGGTTCCGAATCCTGAAACCCATCTCCCTGCGGATGGGGGAGATGTCCTCCGACGAGGAGGTGATGAGGGAGTTCGAGAGCCAGGTGGAGGACCTCACCGAGCTGCCCTCCGGGGACCTCTCCGATCTCCTGGACGAGGTTGAGGACCAGGACGAGCTCGATGCGATCGACGACCTGGTCGACGAAGTGCAGGACGCCGCGAGCCGGGCCGCCGGAGAGATCCGTTCCGAGCTGAGGGCAAACCCCGACTACATGCGCACGGCCCTGGCAGAGGAGGAGCAACGGTCGGTCCTGCGTGGAGAGCTCGCGACGGCACGCCCACAGGTGTGGATCACCGAGGACGACGTGATCCTGGTGGGTCGGGTGGATGGTCTGCGGGCATCCGACGACCTCGGTGCCTCCTGGCACACCGTGATCGACATTCCGGTCACCGCGCTAGAGTACCTCCCGGAGCGAGGCCTCTGGGTGGCCGGGAGCCAGGACGGGATGCGCTATTCCACGGATCTGGTGAGCTGGATCGACCCTCTGGACGGCACCGAGGAGTTGCACGTCTTCGACCTCGCCTCCGCGCCAGAGGGAATGTACGCTGGCACCTCCTCGGGCCTGCTCTTGGCTCCCGATGCCCAGGCGTGGAGGCCGGCGGGCCCGCCGCACGATCCGGTGTTCGCGGTGCTCACGGATCCCGACTGGGACCGGGGACTGTGGTTCGCCAATGCCCGGACCGTGTTTCGGTCCGACGAAGGTGGATCGAACCCGAGGGAGGCCCTGGGCGCGCCCCTGCACGGGGTCCTGGACATGCACCGGCTCGGCCCGGGTCGTCTGGTGCTCGCCAGCGCGGACGGTCCATGGGAATCCATGGATGGCGGGACCACCTGGGCCCCGCTCCCTCGCGGCCTTGCCGATCCCACCACGCGCGCCTTGGTGCTGGTGGGGGCACACCTGTTCCTCGCGAGCGACGAGGGTGTGTTCTGGCTGGTCGAGATGGAGGAGGAGACCCGGATGGCAGAGTTGCCCGCGGTGATCGAGGAGTGGGTCCCGGTGGACCTGCTCATCGATGCCGCGATCTCTCGCCACGGGATGCGGGAGCACCAAGCACCCTTCCTCGGGCGGATCGCCTCCACGGCGTTGCCACGGCTGCAGGTGGAGGGCCGCTACAACCCCGGTGCGGCCCTGCGATTCGATCGTTCCTCGGGCACGGTGGACGAGGTCGACGGCCTGTTCTTCGTCCAGGTCCGACTCACCTGGGTCCCGGACGGGCGAAAGGGCGGCGTCGACCTCCAAGCGATGGTGGTCGACGGTGAAGTCCTGGTGGACGACGGTCGCGACCGCTCGTTCCTCTCCGCGCGGGTGAACCGCAAGGCCACCGACTATCGCCGGCGCCTCATCAAGGATGTCAGCGAGCTCTACTTTGCGCGCGCGGCGCTGGTCGCCGGGCGGGACGCCCTGGCTCGCGAGTCGCTCGAGGCGAAGCTGGAGCACGAGATCCGCATTCAAGAGCTGGAGGCACAGCTGGACGTGTTCACCGACGGTTCGGTGAGCCGCCACGTCGCCAGCCAACGTCTACAGGAGTAGCCATGTCGTTCAACAGAGCCCTCTTCCTCGGTGTTGCCGCGCTGGCGTCGTTCGGCGTGGCTCGTGCCCAGGCCCCGGCGGCGGAGGCCGCCCCGAGCGAAGCCACCGCGTCCGAGGAGTCCGCGGTGCCGCTGATGTCGCTGCGCACCGCGACCGTCGACCAACTCGCCTCCCTGGACCACGTGGACGTGGGGACCGCAGAGGCGATCATCGCGCTGCGGGAGTCACGCAATGGGCGTCTCGGCACCGTGGAGGAGCTACGGGTTCTCCCGGGTATCGAGGCCGCCACCCTCGACAGCCTGCGGATGGGCACGGCCGTGGAGTTCGAGCTCCCGGTGGGGGCCAGGAAGACCTACTCCTCGGTCGAGGAGGTGCTGGCAGAGTTCGCACACGAGCCGACCGTGCTGCAGGTCCAGCAATGGGCCACCGACTATGCCCGCCTCAACGCCAGCATGGTCGACCGGTGGATCGCGTCGTCCCAGAGCTTCGCGTTGCTCCCGGAGCTGCGCCTGGAGTATCGGTTCCGGGACGGCTGGGAGCAGGAC
>JAFDJI010000075.1 GCA_019307545.1 Deltaproteobacteria bacterium
CCGATCTCATCTCGGACAGCATCGCGCAGATCGCTCACGCGTTGGCACCGCGCGGTCCGCTCCTCCTGGTGCTCGATGGCTTCGAGCAGCTGGACGAAGCCAGTCGGGAGGCGTTGGTCTCCTGGTCCCGTGCCGCCCCTACGGCCCGGGTGGCGGTCACGGCCGAGTCCAGGCTCGGCATGGAAGGGGAGGTTGCCTACCTGCTCGCACCCCTGGGTCTTCCAACCGAAGGTCACCCCGCGGCGGCGGCCTCGGTACGTCTGCTCACCCGTCGCCTGCGCGACCGAGCGGACGGATTTCGCCTCACGGCGGAGGAGCAGCGTCGGTGTGGGCGTCTGCTGGAACTGGCGGGAGGGCTTCCGCTGGCGATCGAGATGCTCGCCGGGCAGATCGGCGCCCACCCGGTCGCGGAGTTGGAGGCTGACGTCGCGGGACGGCTGGAGGATCCGGAACGGGCCACCGAGGTCGAGCGACTGCTGGCCGTATTCGACCTGTGCCTGTCCCGGCTTCGGCCGTGGGAACGGGGCGCCCTGGCGCGATGTTCGGTGTTCCGGAAGGGGTTTGACCTGGATGCGGCGGAGGCCGTGGTCGACCTGTCGGAGTGGGCAGGGGCGCCCTGGGTCGCCGACGCGGTGGAGCGCCTGCGTGAGCTGGGGATGCTGAACTCGGCGGAAGTGACCTCCTCCCCCGGCGCGTACCGGTACTCCATGCATCCGTTCGTGCGCGAGGCGGTCACGGGGAGCTTTCCCCCCCACGATCGCGCTGCCACCGAGGATCGCCACGCGGAGTTCTACGTTGGCTGGGGCCGTCCATGGGCAGACCAGGTGCACCGGGTGGATGGATCGGAGGCCCTGGCGCGCCTCGACGAGGAACGCCTGAACCTGATTGCGGCAGTGGAAAACAGCCTCGGTCTGCGGCCGCTCACCTCGATCCGGGTCAACCGTGCACTGGAGGCATTGCTGGTCCTCACGCCCCTGCTCGCGGCACGAGGCCCCTTCGAAACCCAGCTGCGCCTCCTGGACGAGGCCGTGGAAGCCGCGGATACCGTGGAGGGCGTGGACCGGCCGCTGATGGTGCGCGTGTTGCGCGAGCGTGCCGAGGCGAGGCGCTTGAGCGGCCAGTGGGGCGAGGCGCGTGCCGATGTCGAGCGTGCACTCTCCCTGGCGCGGGAAGCCGGCTTCGAAGAGGGCGAGGCGATTGTCCTGGAGTCCTTTGGACTGCTGCTCCGCCAATTGGGAAAGCCGAGGGACGCACAGGCGGTACTGGAGCAAGCCCTGGGGCGCGTGCAAGCGGCAACCCTGGTCCGGGAGGAAGGGCTGGTCCTGGGCAGCCTGGGCGTGGTCAACCTTCACCTCGGCAACACCGACGAGGCCCGAGCGAACATCGACGCGGCCATCGAGCGGTTTCGGGACGTCGGGGATCGGCGGAACGAGGGGGTGCAGGTGGGCAACCTCGGCGTGCTCCAGTACCATCTCGGCGACCTGGGATCAGCCTTCGACCTCTATGACCGGTCGTTGATGGTGGCTCGGGAGGTGGGGGACAGGCTTACCGAGGCTACTGCCCTCGCGAACATCGGCCTCGTCTACACGGAGCTGGGCCAGTACGACGACGCGCTGGGGCTCTTTCACCAAGCGCTCGCGCTGAACCGCGATGCGGGAGAGCGCTCCGGTGAAGGCTGTGATGCGGGGTTCCTCGGCGCGCTGCACCACCTCCAGGGTGACCTGGAGAAAGCCCGAGACCACTATCGGCGCGCCCTGGAGCTGCTCGACCGGGAGGTGGAGCGCCGGTACGCGGGGAGCTTCCTTTCGTGGGCGGCCGCCTGCGAGGCCGAGTTGGGTCACGTGGAGGTCGCGATGACCCTCTTCGAGGAATCGGAGGAGTGCCTGGAGCGTGCGGGGGACCCCCATCTGCTTGCCGCGCGTACAATCCTGTTGGGAGCGATGGACCTGGCCACGGCGAAGCAGCGGGCGGATTCCGGGGACCAGGTGGGTGCGGCGCGAGCACGGGAGGCGGCCCGGGAGCGGATGGCAGAGGTGCGCCAGGAGTTCGAGATGTCCCAGGAGCCGATCTCGGGAGATCTGCGGCTGGCCACCCTATTCCTCTCGGAGCGACTGGGCGATTTGGCTTAGAGCGGCTCCTGGTTTGGTCGCACGAATCCAGTCCGGCTCGTGTGCTCGCGTTCCTTGGCCAACGCCTCGACCGCCCGCATGGTGTCCTTGATGGCGCCGCTCGCGAATCGAGAAGTGGGGCCGGGCGGGAGTCGTCCACCGGGGTCGGTCCAGGTGAAGAACTCGCCGAGGGTCCGGTTGTCTGACAGTTGGACGAGCATCCACGAGCCCAGGCTCCAGTCCACGGGCATCCCGATGTCCCGGTACTCGGCATAGGGGGTTCCCGCCAGGCGATTCGGGTCGGTCGCGTCGACCCAGGACTGCTCCCACACCTTGCCACCGCTTGCGCGGTACAGGTCGGCGTTGTGGGACACGTCGACGATCCACCAGCGATTGGTGAACACCGGGATGGGCATGTACTCGAACAGGATGTGCCCGTGGGCACCGGGGATGCCCCCGATCACCGACGAGATGCTGACGGGGAGCCACTCGGCCATGGCGGGTTCGTCGTTCACCGCCATCCACACGACCTCCACCGGGAAGTCATAGATCATCACCCCCCAGCCCTTCCCGGCCTTCGACTCCTTCGTCATCAGCACGCCGGCCACCGGAGAGCCCCTGGCGGCTCGCTGGTAGGCACGGGCCGGGATCTCGGGCGCGTCCTTTGCGAGGCGCAAGGCACGGAGCGGTGCCACCTCCTCCAGCGCATCTTCGATGGGGCCACCCCAGACGATGGAGGCAAGAAACAAGAGGCAGAGGGTCATGAGGGTGGGGGTCCTTCGGCGCGCATGGTGCGGGCGTACACCCAGAGTGCGCCCAACAGGATGACGCCCACGACCAGCGATGTCCCGGGTGCGTAGGAAAAAGTCATCGTCCCGGCCGCAGCCCACACCAGCCGCGCGAGTAGAGCGGGCAACACCGAGCCCTTCGCCGCCACGGTGATGGCGGCCAGACTACCCCCCACCAGGAGCGCACGGATCGGGTCCAGGGGGCCGTGGACCAACACGAACACCAGGGTGGCGAGCGCCGGCCCCACCATGCGCAGCAGCCAGCCGCGATACAGCAGTTCCTGGGCGGTGATGCAGAGCAAGAACCCTGGCACCCCCACCCACAGCGGTTGGAGTCCCGCGGCGAGGCGTATCCGGGCCGCAGAGAGGAGCGCTGTGTTGGGCAACGGCACCATCCCGCTCACCGCAGCGGTGAACGCGATCGCGACGCCCACGACAGCGGCCAGGAGCCATGTCTTCGGGGGAGGCCGGGTCAGGCCCAGGTCCTGCCAGGGCGTCTCCGCTCTCCCGGCACGAACCACGGACATGAGAAGCAGCGCGGTTGCACCTGCGACCACGCCTGGCCCTCTGGGCAGGGTCTCGGTGATCACCGGGTTGCCCGCCACGCCCCACAGCATCGGTGCGATCAGCGGAGCCCACCAGGACAGTCCGGCGACGGCGGCGACCAGAAAGGCCTCCCAGGCGTGCTTGGTCCATGACGCCGGGGTTTCGGGGGGCTGTTCCAGGCTCCGCGCTGCCAAGGCCAGGGCGACGGCAGAAAAGGAGAGGGTGGAAGCGGTGGCCACCAATGCGGTGGCTGGGCCGGGCCAGGTGTTCCCCGCCGCCAGCAGGGCGCCGCCGATGGGAAGCGAGGCGCCGAACAGGGGGTGGGTGTCCCCAAAATACCATGCCACCATCCCGGTCCCCGCCAGCACCGCGGGCAGGTAGCGCAGCGACACGGTGGCTCCGCCCACCACGTCCTTGGCGTGGCGGGAGAGGTAGATGGCCAGGGCGACCGTTCCGGCCGCCACCGTCGGGAGGGGCAGGAGCCACCACCCGGCCTCCACACGTCCCAGGAGGATGGCGAGCAGCGCGGCGAGCAGCGCCACGCCGCCACCGTACCCCGCCCAGGCAAGCCACTTCCCGAGGATGACCTCGCCGCGGGTGATCGCGGCCGACAGCAGCGCTTGCAGGGTACGCCGAGAGCGCTCGCCACCGATGGACTCGGAGACGGCGCCGGTGAGGACGGAGGCCGAGATGAGGGCGAAGAGCAGCGATCGGCCTGGGGAGGGCATCTCGTGATCGAGCAGGGTTACCTTCACCTGGGGCGTGTCTCCATCCAACACGGCCCGGATCTCCTTCGGGACTGTCTGGGTGCGCGCCACCAGGGAGCCATCCGCGTCGCGTCGGAAGGCGATCTGCGCCGGTCCGGCCGTGGGGTACACGTTCGAGAGGTCGGCGACGCCTTGCGGCACCTCTCCGGTCACCGACACCGGACGGATGGGCCAGTCCTCGGCTCGGGGGATGTCTATGCGTAGGGTGGCAGCCGGTATCAGAAGCACGGCTGTGACCGCGCCGAACACCCATCCGCGGCGTCCGCGCAGCTCCTGGACCAGGTCGCGCCTGGCGATCGCACCGATGCGGGTGGGACGCGGGACGTTCATGCGGTGGCGGACCGGAGGGTGAACACGACCAGGGTGATGATGGAGAGCACCGCCGCGCCGGCGAGGGCTTCCCAGCCGCTCGCGGAAGAGGCGAAGGAGGCGAGGGGCAGCCACCTCGCGAAACCAGGTGCGGTCAGGCCCACCGCGACCAGCCCGGTGGCCAGGGACATCCCGGTGGTGAGCGGTCCGGTGAATCCCGCCTTCAGCCCCGCACGCCCGATCACCAACATCCCGATGCACGTGGAGCCACAGGCACAGGCAATCCCGTGGCGAATCGTCGCCCAGGCGTTCGGGATGCCGATGACGGCGTCCACCATGAGGATTCCGAGGGCCAGGAACACAGAGAGCGAGAGCGTGCCCGCCAGCAAGCGGCTGGCCCCGACCACCCATCGGGGGAGCGGCAGGGAGAGCTCGATCTCCAGGATGCCGGCGTCACGGTCCCGGGCGATCATGCCCGCTCCGAAGACCACGCCGTAAAGGGCGAACAGCACCCCGAGTAGCATCACGACGCGACGGCCCATGGCGATGGCCACCCGGAGTGGTGGTTTGGGGACATCGGTGTCGGGCCGCCAGTCCGCACCGAGTTCCTGCCGGACCATCGACTCCAGGATCAACGCCTTGGGACCGCTCCCAGAGAGCCAGATCTCCCGGCCGTTGGTGCCCGCCCACGCGCGCTCCGCTTCCACATCCGCCTGCGGGTCGTCGACGATCGCGGTCCGAAGCCCGTTCTCTACCAGAGCAGGTTGCAGGTGCTCCAGGTCCGCCGTGATCGCAACGAGGGGGTCCCACCGGACCCATGCCACCACCCCGATGGTGAGCACGAGGGTCCCCACGGTGAGCCCAGTGGGGAAGGTGAGTGACCGCAGCACCAAACCCTCCCGGGTCAGGCGCTGGAGGAGGGCGCCGGTCAGGAGCAACAAGCCGCGCAGGGTGCGCCAGAGCCTCCTGGTCACCCGACGCCCCCGACCAGGTGGAAGAACGCGTCGTCGAGCGTGGGCTGTCCGGACTCGACCAACACCTCTCGCAGGGTTCCCTCCGCGACCAGACGGCCGTGGTCCATCACCCCCACCCGGTCCACGACGCGCTCCACCTCGGCCATGATGTGGGACGAGAGCACGATGGCGCGGCCCGCCGCGGCCTGGTCCTTGATGAGTGCGAGCACCTGGCGGCGACCGGGGACGTCCAGCCCGTCGGTGGGTTCGTCCAGGAGCAGCACCTTCGGATGGTGCACCAGCGCTCGAGCCAGCACCACTCGGCGCTTCATCCCGGTCGACAACCCGCCGCACGGCCTGTCCGCGAACGCACTGGCGCCCAGTTCTTCCAACAGACGGTTGGCAACACGCGCCCCGTCCGGGACCCCCTGGATCCGGGCGAACAGGCGGACCACCTCCCGAGGGGTGAGGCGATCCGGAAGGCCAGCCTCCGCGGGGACATAGGCGGTCTGCCTCCGGATCCCGAGCGGGTCCCGGCTCCGATCCACCCCCGCCACTTCCACCCGGCCGCGATCCGGCTCCATCAGCGTCGCCAGGATGCGCAGCGAGGTCGTCTTGCCGGCGCCGTTCGGTCCGAGGAGCCCGTAGATCTCTCCCTTTGCGACCGAGAAGGACAGGCCGGCCACCGCGGTGACGGCACCGCGCGAGCGGTCGTGGAAGGTCTTGTACAGGTCGGCAACGACGATCATGTGAGGTCCACCGTGCAACGTAACAGCGTACGCGGTCACGTCGGGAGGCGGGGTCGACGGGCAACCAGCCCGGCATTACCAGGGCGGGCCCGGTTGCATCCGCAGGAGACAACGGTTGATACGACGTCCGACCCCTCGCCGCCCGCCGGTCGACCTGGCGCGCAACGTGATCCAGGGCGCCAGCGGCGGGATTGTCGCCGGTGCCCTCGTCGGCCTCGTCGAGGCTGTCTACCTGCTGGCCACCATTGGCATGCCCGACCTGGTTTCGCCCTTCTACGCGGTCGTGCTCTACGGGGTCGTTGGCTTGCCTCTCGGCGTCTGCGCGGGCGTGGTGCTGACCGGGTGGGAGAAGGTGACGCACACCGTTGAAGATCCGACTGCGTGGGCCTTCGGCTTTGCCGGTGCCACAGCACCGCTGTTGCTCTACATCCTCCACGCCCTGGCGAACAGGGTGGTGTACCTGGAGCGCGGGGTGCCCTCGAACGGGAAGGTCGCCGTTCTCGGACTCGCCGTGGGGATTGCCCTGCTCGCCCAGCTCTTGTGGCCTTTCATCCTCCATGGTGGCGTCAGGGTGCTCCTGAAGGCCAAGGGGCTCCTCCTGGCGTGGGGCGGACTGATGTTCATCACCGGCGCCATCGCGGAGGCACCGCTCACCCCGGACCCGCGGGCGGGGTGGGGCCACGGCAAGAAGGTGCCAGGGGCCCTGGCGGACAAGCCGAACGTGATGGTGCTCATGGTCGACGCCCTGCGGGCCGATCATCTGGGTGCCTATGGGGCCGAGGGCGACCCCACCCCGACCATGGACACCCTGGCGGCAGACGGCATCGTGTTCGACAACGCCTTTGCCCAGGCCTCGTCGACCCGGGCGTCGAGCGCGTCTTTGCTCGCGTCCCGTCTCCCCTCCCAATTGGCGGACGAGGGGGTCACCTGGGCCGAGGTGCTTCGAACCTCGGGGGTCACCACCGGTGCCCTGGTCAACGATGGCAACCTCTCAGCCACCTTCAATGGGTTCGACACCTTCTACTACGCGGCGCCGGAGTACCGTTTCTGGGCCACCGAGAGTGTGTCCGGACTCACGCTGTACCAGTTGGTGGGGGGGGTTGCGGAACGGGTGCTCGGGGGCAGCATGCGAGTCGAGCGCTACTATCAACCAGCCGACGTGGTGCTCGCCGATGCCCGACGGTTCGTGGAGGCGAATCGGGATTCTCGGTGGGCCTTGCTCGTCCACTTGATGGAACCCCACGACCCGTACTTCGAGCATCCATCCGCGGATGGCAGCGGGCTTGCCCACTACAACGGAGTGGGCTTCGGACGTACGGAGGCGCCCGAAGGGGCCGATGCCGAACACCTGCGGCGGGTGTACCGCGACGAGGTGGTGTTCCTGGACCGGATGCTGGCGCCGTTCGTGGAATGGATGCGGGAGTCCGGAGTCTACGACGACACCCTGGTCGTCCTCACCTCTGATCATGGCACCGAGTTGGGTGAGCACGGCGGCTTCTGGCACGGCACCACCCTGTACGACGAGCAGATCCACGTCCCCCTGGTCGTCAAGCTTCCTGGGAACCCCCACGCCGGGACCCGCGCGCCCTGGCAGGTGCGTCTGCTCGATGTCGCGCCCACCCTGACCGGAGCCCTGGGGGTGAAGGCCCACCCGAGTTGGGAGGGGCATGACCTGCTGGTGGACGTTGCAGAGGCCGAGGGAGAGCCGGCCGTCGGCGCGGGAGAGCCCCGTGAGGAAGCCGGCACCGGGGAACCCGGTGAGGAAGCCGGCACAGGTGAGCCCGGTGAGGAAGCCGCCGCTGGGGAGCCCAGCGAGGAAGCCGGACAGGAGCCCCCTGCTCCCGAGCCAGCCTCGGAGCCACCACCACGCCCCCCGCCAGCGGAAAGCGTCGGTTCCCATCCTCGCGACCGGGTCGCAATCGCCGAACAGCACTTCGAGGGCAACGCGATCCTGGCCATCCAAAGGGATGGCTTCAAGTACATCCGTGCGAACGAGGGCAACCCGCGCGGTCTCCCCACCGAGGCGCTGTTCGACCTGGTGGAGGATCCGGGCGAGACCGCGAACCTCATGGGTTCCAGCGCCACAATTTCGGGGTACACTCCAGAGGACGTGGCCGCCGCTCTCGTGGAAGAGCTACCGGGCGCCATCTCGAGCGCCGCCGAGGAGCCCGTCCCGGCGGAACGATGAGTCGCACCGCCCGTGGACGGCTACCAAGCGGAGTGATGGCACTGCTCCGGAACCTGCGCCACGCGGAGCCCTAGGTCAGAACGCAACTCGCGGCGCCGAACGCGCAATGACGGGTGCCTCTGCGTCGACTATAACGGCCGACCGCCGGGGAGGACCGTTTCCTTCCCACGCTACAGGGCACCTACGAAGGAAGACGCAAATGGCGAAAGACGTCGCCCCAGAGGCGGGTCGCACCGGAAGGCTCGCGTGGACGATTGGCCTGTCCTATGCGCTGGGCGCGGCCTTGCTGGCAGCCCTGATCTACATGGGCGGCGCCTGGTATTTCGCCGCCAACACCAGGTTGCTCGATCCGATGATCGGCGCCGGGATCATCAAGTACCACGACAAAGGTGCCGGGTTCATCGAGGGGGTGCCCGACCTCGACTTCTACCTGATGTCCCAGGATCCGGTCCGTTGGGACCTCGCCCTTCTGGTGGTGGGGATCTTCCTGCTGTTCTTCTTCGTCAAGGCGGCTCACTTCCACAATGTCGCTCACCTCTGGGGCATCAAGAGCACGCTCGGGAAGAGCGCTGGCGTCTACGGCTACGGCGTCTTCGTCGAGAAGTTCTTCCCGATGGGTACCGGCGAGACGGCCACCGCCATGGCCCTGCAGGCAAACGGTGCCCCCGCGGAGCGCGCAAAGGCCGTCCTGTTCACCGAGCAACTCTCGGTGCTCTTCCAGACCACGGCGTTCGCACTGCTTGCCCTCCTGGCCACGGGGTGGGCGGCCTGGCTCGCCCAGTTGTTCTGGGGGCTGTTCGTCCTGTGGATCGCCTACCTGTTCCTGCGCGCCGGCCGCAGGGGGGAACCCGGCGCCGACCTCGACGCGTCGGTGCAGCGGGCCAAGGTCGCGGCGCGAGTGATTGCCGATCGTCCACTGCTCTCCTCGTGGGTTGGCCTGCTTGGCCTCATCGCCTTCGGTATGGAGGACGTCGCCGCCTACCTCATCGCCATGGCGTTCTCGTCGGCGAACGTGGTGCTCCACGTGGACCCCACCATGCTCCTCATGGCGATCGTGGCGTCGTACCTCGCGCGCTTCATCTGCGTCACCCCCGGGGGCATCGGCCAGTTCGAGTGGGGGTTCGCGGCCGCGCTCTGGGTCGGGGGCGTGGCCTTCCACGAGTGCGTGACCATCGCCATCCTGGACAACGTGTTCCGCTACGTGGCCCTGGCGATCTTCTTTGCGGTCACCCAATGGCGGGAGGGGGCGAACGTTCGGCTGCGCGACGTCCTGCAGGTGGTGGGTCGGGAGGATGGCCCGGAGCCACCCGACCTGGAGGGCATCGAACTCGCGGAGGATGCACCCGCCGAGGTCCCCCGGGCCGACCTGGGGCGCATCCTACCGCCGAGCCTCTTCTCCTCGCGCCTGTTGTGGGGCGCCCTGATCCTGGTGGGCCTGTTCTTCGTCGACAAACTCTCGCTGCTGCTCTTCGACTACTGGCTCCTCGACAGCCTCGGCTACCTCTCCGTCTTCTGGACCAACTTCTGGATGGGGGCGATGCTGTTCCTGTTCGGGTTCTTCACCATGGCGGTGATCGCGGTGCCGGCATTTGCGTTCCGGCTTCCCCGACGCCCCAGGAACTTCGTGGTCGCCATGGCGGTGCTGGCGGGCTGCCTGGGGGGGTACTTCCTCTCGCTGACCTACCAGAACTTCCTGCTCGCCAATGGCATCCCTTTCGGCCAGACGGACCCGGTGTTCGGCAATGACCTGGGTTTCTACATCTACAACCTGCCCGCCATCTGGGTGGCCTGGCGTGCGGTGGTGGCCGGGGCGGTCCTCGGGCTCCTCTCGGCACTGGGGTGTGCCTACTACGCGGGGAGCCTGGCGGAGGGCGGCGAGGAGGGGGTGCCCGGGCTGAGCCGGGTCCGCCGGCTGCTGGGCCTGCTCACCCCACGAGGCACCTTGATCGCGCTCGCCTGGGCGGGCCTGCTCGTGGCCGTGGGTCAGTGGCTGACGCGCTACGACCTGCTGTTCAAGGACAACGAGGACATGGCGGTGTTCGTGGGGGCGGCCTACGTGGACGTGGTGGGCTTCTTCACCCACCTGAACTACGTCTGGGTCACCTCGGCGGCGATCCTCGGCGTGACCGCATTGGTGGTGCTCTACTTGCACACCAACCGCCAGGTCGTGCAGGGCACCCCGCCCACGGACTGGCAGTGACGGCTCACCCGCTTCCGCAACATCGCCTTCGCCCTGATCCTGCTGGACTTCGCCTTCATCGCATGCGTCACGATTCGCGACTTGGTGGGCGTCCGCCCCAACGCTCCGGTCATCCAGCTTCCCTGGATCGACCACCACGTGAAGGCCACCCGCAGGGCCTACC
>JAFDJI010000488.1 GCA_019307545.1 Deltaproteobacteria bacterium
CCCAACCCCCCTTCCCCCACCGTGTTCGGCGTGGAGCCCTTCAGTACCCCTCACATGACCCCCCTTCCCGACAGAATCCGGCCACGTCTGTCGCCTCCTGCCCGAGCCCTGGCTGCCTACGTCCTTCACGCCACGGCATTCGCGGCGTGGAGGGCGGCGCACCCGGCAGCCCGTGAACCCTTCTTGGAGGCCCCGCGCCCAGCGCCGGCCACACGGCTCTACTACGAGGCCGATGACGGCTGGAGGGCGCCTCTGTTCCACCTACCGCCGCGTCCAGGTGGTTCGGGGGAGCCGGTGGTCCTGGCACACGCCCTGGGTCTGGGAGGCGACGTGTTCCGCTATGGTCGCGGTGCGACCTTGGCGGGTCGGCTCCGGAGATCGGGATTCAGCGTCTACCTGCTCCACCATCGCGGTGATCGGGTGGCGATCGCGCCGCGTCGCCGCGCCGGTTTCGATTTCGACGACATCCTCGAACGGGACCTCCCGGCGGCCCTGGAGCGGGTTCGACTGCACTCGCGTTGTGAGCAGGTCCACTGGGTGGGTCACGGTCTGGGCGGGCAACTCGGGTTGGCCTTCGCGGGGCGGTACCCGGGTGCGGACCTGGCCTCGGTCGTGGCGTTGTGCGCCGCGGTGCGGTTTGCCCTGCCCTCATCGGAGACCCGCCGGATCGCGTTGTCCAGGGCGTTTCTCCCATCGTGGTGGCACCTGCCGACCCGTGCCGTGGCGTCCTGCGCCGCCCCCTGGATCGCGGAGCCGGGCGTCGGTCCCCGCCTCCGGGGCGTGCTGCGGTACGCGGTGGAGGATGTCCCGATCGGCCTGTTGAGACACGCGGGACGCTGGTTGCGCGAGGGAAGCCTGGTCGATCGAACCGGGCTTCTCGACTACCGGATCGCCTTTGCGGACGCCAGGGTCCCCCTTCTCGCGATCACCGCCGGGGGAGACAGGGTCTGTTCGGAAGTGGCGGGTGCCGCGGCACTCGAGACATGGGGCTGCGCCGACAAGGCGCTCGTCGCCCTCCCGGAGGCATGGGGTCACCTGGACGTGTTGCTCTCCCCGGAGGCGGACGAGCAGGTGTTCCATCCCCTCACCCGGTGGCTCTCCGACCGGAGGCGACGCGCCTGGGACGCGCCACGTCTCGCGATGTCGGGGCGATGACTCGACGAGCGGCCCGCGCTCTCATCGCCCATCCGCTTGCACCCAACCTTTTCATGGACCGCCCGGAGGCAGCAGGTGGACGCGGGCGCGGGCCGTCGTCGGTCGCCCTGTAGGACCCCCGGTTGAGCCTGTGGTGTCCATCGGCGGACATTTCGTGACGGCTTGCGGTGGTTGGGTACAGGCTAGCCAAGGGCCGATGCGAGATCTTCGGGGCTCGAGATCGGAACCGAGCACACCCCGCGTCGGCACAGGTAGGCCAGCGGCGCGCCGTCTTCTCCCGCGGGTCGTTTCGCGAAAAGGCCGTAGCGCTCGGCGGCTTCGGCCGCCGGCGTGATCACCGCCGCGATCCCCTGGGGCCGCCAGAACCGGCTCCATTCCTTCAGCATCTGGACGGTCTCCGGTCTGTCCTGGGCTCCGACAATCACCAACTCGAAGGGTCCGCCCGGGTCGGTGACCCGTGCCGTGAGGGCCCGCAATACCGCCCACAGATCCGGAGTCGCCAGGGGGGCGCGTGCCATGAAGCCGCTGCCCGCCTCGAGGAGACGGTCGAGCAATCGATGCTCGATGGGGGCGCCGTACCCGATGAGGCGGAACAGGACGGAGGCCATTCGCCCATTCCCGGACGGCTCGGCGCCGTCCTGGAAGTCCTTGCGGCGCAGGATCAGGTCGGCGCGGGGGCGTGACTGGAAGAAGGCACCCGCCTCCGGATCGGAGAAGGACCTGGTGACGACCTGGACGATCGCCAAGGCCTCGTCGAGCCATCGGACCTCATGGGGACGGGCCTGGTACAGGTCGAGCAGACCGTCGGCCAGGCACGCGTGGTCTTCCAGGGTACCCGGCGCATCGCTTCCGACCAGCCGTGGCAGGGACCCGTCTTCGTGTCGGGCGTCGAGCAGGGCTTCGGCGCAGGTGGCGGCCCGATCGACCCATACTTCGTAGCCCAACAGGCGGCCGGCCTCCGCCAGGGCGCCCACTGCCATGCCGTTCCAGGCCACGACCCGTTTGTGGTCCACCGACGGGCGCCGTCGACGGTTTCGGTGCAGGAGGAGGCGCTGGCGGACATCCTCCGGTGGCCTGCCGTCCCACGCGGAGAGCACGGTGCGTCCGTGCTCGAAGTTGCCCTCGGTGGTGATCCCGTAGGGCAGAGGCTCTTCGGTGCCCAGGACTGCTCGCGCCTCTTCTGCGGTGAAGGTGTAGAAGAAACCCTCTCCCCCGGGATCGTCGGCGTCCTCGCTGGACCAGAAGGCACCGCTCTCGTCGCTCAGATCGTGGTCCAGGTAGTGCACGGTCTCCCGCACCACCTGCGCACACTCCTCCGCGAATGCTTGGTCCCGTCCCTCCAGCAACGAGGAGGCGCGGGCGTACAGGCGAAGGAGTTGCGCGTTGTCGTAGAGCATCTTCTCGAAGTGGGGGACGGTCCACGCCCGGTCTACGCAGTAGCGATGGAACCCCCCCCCCAGGTGGTCGTAGAGGCCCCCGCGTGCCATGGCGCGGAGCGCTCGCACCAGGGCGCCCGGGGCGCCGGGCATGCCGTCGTGTGCGGCGAGCAGGAGCAGTTCCAGGGAAGGGGTTTGGGGGAACTTCTGGCCCTGCCCCTGGCCCCCGTGCCGCGGGTCATGGGACCCCACCAACGCGGTGATTGTCCGCTCGTACCCAGCGCGGTCGATCCCCTCCTGGTTCGGCGGGAGGGTTCGGCCGATGATCCCCTTCAACGAGTCGCCCCTGCTCCCCAACGGGGCGCGCTGCTCGTCCCAGGCCGTTCGCACCTGGTCAAGCACTTGGCGGAAGGACGGCATCCCGTGCCGGGACACCGGTGGAAGGTAGGTGATCCCCGCGAAGGGCCGCAGGTCGGGAAACAAGAACAAGTTGGCGGGCCATCCGGCATTGCCCTGGAGCGCGAAGAGCGCCTCGATGTAGATGGCGTCCACGTCCGGGCGTTCCTCCCGGTCCACCTTGATGGGCACGAAATGGGTGTTGAGGAAAGCCGCCACCTCTGGGTCCGAGAAGGACTCATGCTCCATCACATGGCACCAGTGGCAGGCCGCATAGCCGATCGAGAGCAGGATCGGCCTGTCCTCGCGCCGCGCCTTCTCGAAGGCCTCCGGTGTCCAGGGGTACCAGTCCACCGGGTTGTGGGCGTGCTGCAGGAGGTAGGGACTGGTCTCGTGGACAAGGCGGTTGGTCCACGAGGGGTCGCCCTCCGCGCCAACGAGGTCATCCGGCGAGGCAACGCGATACATCGGGGCTCCGGTGCGGCGTGCGGGGGTTGACCCGTCAATGGAAGGTATGAGAAGGTGTCTCATGCCGCGGGCCAAGCGAAGCGAGCGCGTCGCCAGGAACTTCATAAAACGCTACGGATCGAAGCGCCTGCGCCGGCTTCTCTCCGCGCTGGCGGATGGCGAGTCCGGACAGGCCATCGCCAACGAGTTCTCGGTCAGCCGGGAGCGAGTGCGCCAGTGGAAGAACACCTTCGGGCAGGTGGTGACCCTGTACCAGGTGCACCCGGACGTACAGACGCTCCTCGATGAGGAGACCGCGCAGCATCCCTGATGGCTAGCGCAGCAGGCACCACGATTGTGGGGTGGTTCACTGGCGCTTCTTCTTCGTCCCTCGTGCCCGCTTGCGCCTTTTCTGGTACCCGGCCTCATCCGCCTCCGTCCAGGGCGCGACGCGATCCAGGATCGCGAGGATGGCAT
>JAFDJI010000489.1 GCA_019307545.1 Deltaproteobacteria bacterium
CGGGTGGAGAGCCGATGACCACGTGGGCGTTGGTTCCCCCGAACCCGAAAGAGCTCACCCCCGCGATCCGATCGTCCGACTGCCAGGGTTCGACCGAAGTCGGGACGTGGAACGGGGAGGTCTCGATGCCCAGGTCCGGCTTGGAGGATTGGAAGTTCGCCATCGGTGGGATCTGGCGGGTGTGGATGGCCATCGCGGCGCGAATGATCCCGGCGATTCCGGCTGCGGACATGGTGTGGCCGATGTTGGCCTTGGAGGAGCCGAGGGCGGTCGAGCGTACCTGGTCGCCGAGGGCGTCCATGAGGCTCTGGAATTCCGAGACGTCCCCCACCTCGGTGCCGGTTCCGTGGGTCTCCAGGTACCCCATGCGCGCCGGATCCACCCCGGACGCGTCCCAGGCCATCCGGAGGACCTCGGCCTGTCCGGTGGGCACCGGGGCCATGGGGCCCTCGCCCTTGCCGTCATTGTTGAAGGCCGAGCCGTGGATGACCGCGTAGACGCGGTCTCCATCGCGCTCGGCGTCCTCCAACCGCTTGAGGAGGATCGCTCCGCCGCCCTCCCCCTGCAGGAAACCGTCCGCCTTGGCGTCGAAGGGCAGGCACTCGCCTTGGGCGCTCATGGCCCCGATGCGGGAGAAGGCGATGTAGTGGTCCGGGGTGAGGCTGATGTAGGCGCCTCCGGCGAGCGCGGCGTCGATGAGGCCTGCGCGGAGTTGATTCACTGCGTCGACCACCGCGACCAGGGCGGATGCGCAGGCGGCGTCCACGGTGAAGGCCGGGCCGTGGAGGTCGAGCTCTTGCGCCACCGTCGCGGCGCTCATGTTGCCGAGGCCGCCCGGGGCTGTGAAGGGCCGGGAGGGGACCACGCGCTCCACCGCCGCCGCGAAGGACTGGGGGTCTTCCGGGGCTTGGCCGAAGTGACCCGACGCCATCAGCATGGCGGTGACCCGCGAGCTCATCACCGACTTGTACTCATAGGCGGTGAGCCCCATGAACACGCCGGTCTTGTGGGGGAGACTCCTTGGAGTCGACCCGGCGTCGTCAATGGCTTGCAGGCATACCTCGAGGCACAACCGCTGCTGGGGGTCCATTACCTCCACCCGGCGCGGCGGAAGGCCCAGTGCCAGGGCGGGGAAGCTCCGGATGTCGTCGATGAACGCGCCCCGCGGGGTGAAGGTCTTGTCGGTGGCACGGCGGTTGGCGTCGTAGAAGACCTCTGCGGACCACCGGTCCGGGGGGACGGGGCTGAACCCGTCGCGTCCCTCGAGCGTCATCTTCCAGTACGAATGCAAATCGGGGCTACCGGCGAACCGGCAGCCCATCCCGACTATCGCTACGGCCTTCACGGAGGCACCTCAATGACGGTTGTGGGTCAGGCGGCGCCCACCCGGCTGCCGCGCACCAGGGAGGCCAGGTCGTTCAAGGCCTGGACCTTGGCGAGATCTTCATCCGGGAAGGTGGTGTCCACCTTGTCCTCCAAGAACCCGACCATCTCCATGATGGCGATGGAGTCGAGGTGGAGGTCTTGAATGGTGCTGTCCAGGGTGATCTCGCCGAACTGTTTGTTCGGGGCCACCTCGAACAGCGCCTCCCGGATCATGGCTAGTATTTCCTCGTCTGTCATTGTGGGTTCTCCTCAGTCGACGCGGCGGAGCGCGTATTGGGCCAGGGACTGGTAGTGGTTCTCGAAACCGGTCACACAAGTAGCCAAGTATCGGTCGTAGTCCACAAAGACCTTGTCGCCCCAACGGGCGCGGACCTCGCCCTCGTGGTCCCGTAGTCTTCGCAGCCACTCCGCGCAGGTCTGCTGGTAGTGTTCCCTGCGGGTCTGGATCTCCATGATCTCCCAGTAGGGATTGACCGCCATCACGATGTCCTCCAGGCGCAGCGAGAGTCCGCCCGGGAAGATCTCGTAGGTGACCCACCCGATGTCGCGCAGGTGCTCGCGGTTGCGCGGCACTCGGTTGCGCAGGATGGTCTGCAGCCCGAACCACGAGCCCGGAGTCGTCCATTCCCAGCAGCGTCGGAAGTAGTCGCGGTAGAGCGCAATGTGCTCGCCCTTACGGACCTGCTGTGGGGTCGCGATGTGCTCCATCATGCAGATGGAGACCAAAGCGTCGAACCGCTTCTCGGGCACGAAGTCGACGTAGGAGATGCATTGGGCGGCGACGCCGGGAATGCCGCGGCGCTCGATCTCGGCGTGTTGGGCGCGTGACAGGGTGATGCCGGTGACGTCGCGAACCCCCTTCAATCGCGCCATGTACTCGATGCAGGCCCCCCAACCGCACCCGATGTCGAGCAGTCGCTTGTCCGGGCTGACGTGGGCGGCTGCGTGGAGCCAGTTCAGCTTCTTGGTCTGCGCCTCCTCCAGGTTGTCGGTGCCCTCGAACAGGCCACAGGTGTAGTTCATGTTCTTGTCCAGCCATAGCCGGAAGAACTCGTTGGATACGTCGTAGGAAACCTCTACGTCGGCCTGCGTCGACATGCTGCCGCTCCGTGAATGTTGACTGGTGCTCTTTCGGAGGGTCAGCGAGCCAGCACAGCTGCCTTCGCGCGGCTCCAGAAGGACCGCGCGACGTGCCTGGCCAGGGTGACCCTGTCGGAATTGGCGCCCATGACGCGGGTGGGGGACCTGCCCAGCTCACCCGTCAGGTAGAGCTGGCGCGCGCGCCTCCGCTGTAGCTTGCCGGAGGACGTCTTGGGCATGGTGCCGCGTTCGAGCAACTGGATGTCGCCGACCGCGAGAGCCATCTCGCGCTGCAGGCGGTGCTTCACCGCCTCGATCAGTGCGTCGGGATCCCGGGTCTTGGTCTCCAGGGCCACCACCAACTCCTCCGAGCTCACACCCGGGCGCGAGAAGGCCACGACGCTCCCCTTGCGGACGCCTTCCACCTCTGCGACCTCCCACTCCACGGTCTGTGGGTGGATGTTGCGGCCGTTGAGGATGATCAGGTCCTTGAGCCGCCCGGTCACGAAGACGTTTCCGTCGGAGACGTAGCCCAGGTCGCCCGTTCGCAGCCACTCGCCCCGCAGCGCGGTCGCGGTGGCTTCCGGGTTCTTGAAGTACCCCGGCATCACCGACGGGCCGCGGAAGCAGAGCTCACCCTCGACACCGTCGGGCAGCTGCCGCCCGTCCTCGGTGAACACGGCCACCTCGTGGCGGTCGAGCGCCATCCCGCAAGAGACGTGGAGGTCCACTGCGGCGTCCCCGGACACCGGGGAGGCCGCCACCCCTTCCGCCTGGAACCGCTGGGCATCGACGGGGTGGACCACCATCGTGGTGTCTTCGGGTTTCAGGGTCATCGCCAGGGTTGCTTCCGCCATGCCATAGGCTGGGAGGATGGCGTCCTTCCTCAGGCCGCAATGCTCCGAGTACAGCTCGACGAAAGCGCGCATGGTCTCCGCATTGATCGGCTCGGCGCCGCACCCGAAGTGTTTCACGCAGGAGAGGTCCCAACGCTCGAGGTCCGCGCGGCGGGCCCGCTTGGTGACCAGCGCGTAGGCGAAGTTCGGCGCGAACGAGGCGGTGGCGCGGTGCTGGTGAATGGTCTCCATCCAGCAGCTGGGCCGCTTGATGAAGCGCATGGTAGGGATGAACACCGAGGGAATTGCCCGTACCACCGGAGCGAGCACCTGCCCGATGAGGCCCATGTCGTGGTACAGCGGCAGCCAGCTGACGCCCTTGTCGCCTGTCTCGGGGTGCAACCCGAGGCGGTCGATGATGGCGTCGCAGTTGGCGATCAGGTTGCCGTGGGTGACCCTCACCCCCTTGGGGTCCGCGGTGGACCCGGAGGTGTACTGGAGGAAGCACAGGTCCTCGGGTCGTATCTCCGGGAGTGTGGGCTCTCCTTG
>JAFDJI010000490.1 GCA_019307545.1 Deltaproteobacteria bacterium
GTGGTCGCGAAGATGCTGTTCAGCTCGTGGTTGAGCTTGATGCCGCCCATCATCGGCATCTTGAACATGTTGGCGAGGTCGGTCTTGTACATCGCGACCAGGTCGTCCGGGTCGGTGAGGAAGTTGCGCACCTCGGCGGTGATCCGCAGCGTCGCCTTGGACCCCAGGATGGCAGCCGAGAGCGCTCCGGAGCCGGTCTTGCGGTCCAGGATGACCGTGACGGAGTAGAGCACCGGGTCGGCAATGGTCTTGAAGCGCACCGTCTGGCGGTCGTCGTCGGCACGGAAAGCGATGGAGGGAAACCCCTTGCGGCCCATGGCGCGTACGATCTCCCCGACGAGGATCTCGTCCTTCGACTCTCGAATCTCGGCCTTGTGGCTGAACTGGGCGAGCAGTCCGAACATCGTTGCCCCCTCAGGCGAACCGACCGCGCAGGTATTTGCGCAGCGCGTGGGTGGTGGCCCCGAGGTGCTCCCCGAGCCGGGCGAAGTCGATGGTGTAGTCGCGGGCGACGTAGTCATCGATCCGCATGAACAGCGGCACTTGGACGTAGACGTACTGTGAGGACAGGTCGCCGTCGACCGAGAAGGTCCCGGGGGAGTTGCCCTGGATGAGGCCGCTCTTGTACTCGGCCTTGAGCGCCTTCCATACCTTCTGGAACTGCTTCGTCTTCTCACCGTAGCCGATGACCATGTTGGCGCGGTGATCGAGCACCCTCGCGGTGGCGAGGTCTGCGGTGAGGTGGGTGAAGCGGACGATGAACCTGGAGTGGTCCTCCATGTTCTCGAAGCGAAGGTAGTGGTGGGTGCCGTCGCTGGTGAGGTCGATCAGCGAGTAGTTGATGTCGAGGCTGCTGGTGATGATCGCGCCGAGGAACACCTCGTCGACGTGGCTCGCGAAGTCGTGGTCGCCGAAGTAGTCCCAGCTCGCTTGGACGAGGTCGCCGAACACGGCGTCGAGACGGTCGTCCTCCGTTTCCGCCGCCGGACCGGCGCTCGTTTCGGCGGCCTCCGGGGTGGGCGCGGCTTTTTCTGCGGGAACCTCTGCTGCGGGGGTGGCCTCCGCCTCGGGCTTGGTTTCCGCCGCGGGGGTGGCCTCCGCCTCGGGCTTGGTTTCCGCCGCGGGGGCGGCCTCCGCCTCGGGCTTGGCCTCCGCCTCGGACTTGGCGTCCGCTTCGGGAATGGGCTCCGGTACGGGCGTAGGCTCCGGCGCCAAGCCCTCCAGCAGCTCCGGTTGCGTGTAGATGGGTACCCAATCCCCCATCCCCGCGAACCAGAATTGGTCGGCGGTCGAGACTTCCCCAGCGTCGACCTTGGCCTTCAGGTCGAGACGACTCATCGGGTCCAGGGTGCCACCAGGGGTATGGACATGGATCGCCGCCGCATCCGGAGCGGGCAGCTCTGATTTGCTCATCATCCCTCCTGTCAGAAGCGGATCAACACTTCGCCACTACCGATCCCACCGCCAACACAACGCGAGGTCATCCCGACCTTCGCGTCGCGCCGTATGAGTTGATGGACCATGTCGACCACCTGGCGGGCACCGGTACAGCCGACGGGGTGGCCGAGGGAGATCCCGCTCCCCCACTGGTTGGTGCGACTGGCCTCGAGCCCCTCGACGTAGCGGAAGGCACCGCCGAGAACCGCGGCGAAGGCCTCGTTGATCTCGAAGTAGTCGATCTCGGGCACCGCCAGTCCGGCCTTCTCGAGCAGGGGCGGGATCACCTTGAAGGCGCCCTCACCCATGAACTCGCGGGGGACGCCCACATTGTGGAAGGCCTCGAGCCGGGCCAGGGGCTCGATCCCGAGCGCCTCGGCCTTGTGCTCGGTGGTGAGGAGGAGGGCGGCGGCGGCGTCGTTGAGGCTGCTCGCGTTCATCCCGGTGATCGTCCCCCCATCGGGCTTGAAGTAGGGCCTCGCCTTGGCGAGTTTCTCCATGGTCAACGGCTTCGGGCCCTCGTCCTTCTCGACGAGGACCGGATCACCCCGACGCTGCGGGACCTCCACCGGCACCACGTAGTCGGCGAAGTAGCCCTCCTCCCAGGCCTTCAGCGCGTTGTGGTGGGAGTTGTAGGCGATCTCGTCCTGCATCTCCCTACTCACGTCGTACTTCTCGGCGAGCCGCTCGGTGAGCAGGCCCATCAGTTCTCCCCTCTTGCCGACGTTGACGTCGGTGAGCGCGCCGAACAGGCCGTCGACGAGCTTCATGTCGCCGTACATCTGGTTCTTGATGCGGCCGGCGAACAGGTACCGGGCCACGTTGCTCATCGACTCGACCCCGCCGGCGATCCCGAGCGAGATCTCGCCGAGCATCAGGCGCCGCGCGATGCTGTGGATCGCGGCGCCGCCCGAGGCGCAGTTCTCGTGGAAGGTCGTGCCGGGCGAGGTGGGGGGCACTCCGGCATACTCGGCCGCAACCTTGGCGAGGTTCGGCGACCGTGGGTCCTGCATCACCCAGCCGAGGCAGGTGTACTCGACCAGGTTCGGGTCCACCCCGGTCTGCTGCAGCAACGCCGTGATGGCACTGGTGGCGAGGGGGCGGGCCTGGAGCGGGGCAAGGGCACCCCCGATGGCTCCGATGGGGGTGCGAACGGCTCCGAGGATGACGATCTTGGGAAGGCTCATGGACCTGTCTCCTGCTCGTGTCGTTTGTCGAGAAGGCGAAGACTACACCGGAGCCGGCTTCCGACGCCCGGCTAGAAGGAAAGCCGCTTGAAGACCGACTCGGGGATCGCCTTGATGATCCCCATGATGCAAGCCCAGAACGGCGGGTAGTACAGGGAGTCGATCTTCCGCTGCTGGGCACGGTACAGCGCGCGGGCGACGGCCTCGGGGCTGGCGACGGGGATGCCGGTCTTCATGCCGAAGGTCATGCGGGTGTCGACGAAGCCCAGCCGGACGGTCATGACGTGGACATTGTGTTTGTGCATGCGTCCCCGCAGCCCCTGGAGGTAGAGGCGGAACGCACCCTTGGCGCTGCCATAGAAGTAGTTGCTCCGGCGGCCGCGGTCCCCGGCAACCGAGCTGATCCCGATGATCGAGCCCTCACCGCGTTCGCCCATCTTGCGGGCGATCGCCTCGCAGATGGAGGCGGCGCCGGTGTAGTTGACGTCGATGACCCGGTGGGCTTCGGCGAAGTCCTGCTCGGAGGCGGCCTGGTCTCCCATGAGCCCGAAGGCGACGAGCGCCACCTCGAGCGGGCCCAGGGCCTCTTCCACGGCGTCGACGAAGGCGGGGTGTGCGTCGAAGTCCGTGGCATCGAACGCCCCGGCCCGCGTCTGGACCCCGGTCCGGATGGCCAGGTCGGCGGCGACGCGCTCGGCCTCGGCGAGGTCCGGCTCGGCGAGGTAGACGGCGTGGCCCGCCTCGGCGTAGCGACGGGCGACGCGGTTGGCCACCCGCGAGGTCGCTCCCAGGATCAGTACACTCATCACACGCTCCCACAGAGGCCGAGGCGACGGCCGAGGTCGGACTGGAAGACCTGGTCGGGATCCCACTTGTCGCGGACGGTTTTCCATCGTTCCCACCCGGGGTACATGCGGCGGAAAGTCTCCCGCCCCAACCGGGCGTCCTTGCCCAGGTAGAGCTTGCCGCCAGCATCGAGGACGATGCGGTCGAGCCGCTCGAACAGCTCCAGGAGCGAGCGGCCCGTGTGGGGGAAGTCCATGGCCAGGGTCACCCCGGGCTCGGGGAAGGAGAGCCCGCCGTGGGGCCCGTCGCCGAACTCCTTGATGACAGCCAGGAACGAGAAGATGCCAGCGCTGCGGATCTCCTCGAGGACGCCGCGGATCGCCCGGTGCTCGGGGTCGTGTGGGACCACGAGTTGGTACTGGAGGAAGCCGCGCGAGCCGCGGTGCGGCGGAGGCAGGTGCCCACCGCCCACGCATGAAGATGCCGCGACCGGCGCTGGCCCCACCGGCACTGTTGTCGATCCAGCTCACCGTGTGGGTGTGCTCGCTGCTTTGGGCACTCACCTCGAAGAAGTGGTCGAGGTTGCGGACCCGAATCGAGTCCATCTCGAACCACTCGCTCTCGATGGGGACCAGCCGGACATCGAGCGCGAGCATCAAGCCGGTCAGCCCGATGCCACCGACGGTGGCCCAGAACAGCTCGGGTTCGGTCTCGGCGTCGCAACACACGATCTCACCGCTGGCGGTGAGCAACTCCACCCGGCGGACGTGGTCGGCGAAGGTGCCGTCGACGTGGTGGTTCTTGCCGTGGATGTCGTTGGCGACCGCCCCGCCGACGGTGACGAAACAGGTGCCAGGGACCACCGCCGGGTACCAGCCACGGGGGGCGAACACCGCGATGATGTCCTGGAGGCTCACCCCGGCTTCGCAGCGCAACCAGCCGGTCTTCGGGTCGAAGTCGAGCATTCGGTCGAGCCGCTCGGTGAGGATGACCCGACCGCCAGAGAGCAGCGCCGTGTCGCCGTAGCTCCGGCCGAGACCGAAGGCCACGACCGGCTTGCCCTCGCGGTCCGCCAGCGCCGCCAGCGCTTCTCGCCGCTCCTCCGGGCGCGCACACTCTGCGGTTGCCCGTGGGTAGCGACCCCATCCGTGGAGCTCGCGCTCCGCCCAGACCGTCATGAAAACGCCTCTGTGGAATCAGAACCTGGAAGTATCCAATCTCGCGAACTGACGCCGGGCTGAACGGCGGAGACGCTCCACCCTCCTTGCCGCCTGCGGCGTTCCCCTGCGTCGCGCTGGCGCGCAACGCGGGGGCCCTGGCCTCGAAGCGGCCGTCGGGTTGGAGTGTCTCCGCCTTCGCCCGGCTTCGCATCGCTGTGGACGGGTGGGCTCACAGGGGGATCAACCACGCCCTCCGGGAGTGGATCCCAACGTTCTCACCCACCCCCCCGTCGGTGTCGTGCGCGTTCTGGAGCGCCATCACCCAAGCTACTGCCTCCTTTGGTGCAGTAGGTGCCGGCATGGAGCGCCATCACCCAAGCTACTGCCTCCTTTGGTGCAGTAGGTGCCGGCATGGCGCCGGCGGCCTGCTACTGCGTGCCCTCTTCCAGGGGAATGTCCGCCGGCGGCACTTCCACCGGTGCCGCCTTCGCCTGCAGCGCCGGGTCGACGAAGTAGGTGGCCACCGACCGGGTGCTCGTATGGCCCTCCAGGTCCGCCGCCAGGACGATGAGGGTGTTCAGGCCGGGCTTCAACCGGACCGAGGCCGTGTAGGGCACCGAGCGCACCTTCCCGTGGCGCCCCGTGCCGTCGTAGAACACCTTGTCCTCGCCGTGGAAGACCATCACGTAGGACACCCCCTGGTCGTCGGATACGACCCCGGACAGGGTGACCTGTTCGTGGTCCACCGACACTTCGGGCGCTCGTGTCACCACGATGGCCGGCGGGACGCGCTTCGTCGACGCCGAGACCTCGCTGTCCAAGGTCAGCTCGATCTCTTCGTCGTTCACGAAGTAGGAGTAGAAACCGCCGCGCACGATGGAGGCGTAGTCATAGGCCTGCGCATCGCCGACCACCAACTCCAGGGCGAGGTGATCGGACGGCGCCGCGTCCACCTGCACCTCGAATGCGCCGCTCCAGGTCTCCCCGGGGGCCAGGGTCCGTACACAGCCGTCCGGGTACACCGTGGTC
>JAFDJI010001020.1 GCA_019307545.1 Deltaproteobacteria bacterium
AGTAGGAGAAGTCCTCGCCCCCCATGTTCGCGGACCGCAGGGTGGTGACCGCTTCCTCTCCGACGACCGCGATTACGGCGTTTCGGGCGAGGTTGGCCATCTCCGGGGTGTTGATGACCGGGGGTACGCCCTCGACCATGTCCACCCGGACATCGGCGCCATGCAGGTCGCCGATGGCCCGCGCGACCCGGATCAGCGCCTTCTTGAGCTGGGTCCGTATCTGGGGGTGCTGGGCACGGATGGTGCCCTCCAGGCGGGCACGCCCCGCGATGACGTTGGGGGCGGTCCCAGCGTGGAAGGCGCCCACCGACACCACCGACGGGTGGGCGGGGTCGGGTGACGAGCAGGCTTCCCACCACCACCGCGTCCACCGCCTCGTGGGGGCGGGCACCGTGGGCCTGCCGGCCCCGGATGTCGATGAAGAACCCATCGGTGGAGGCATTGACCGTCCCCTCGGTCACCACCAGTTGCGACACCGGGTAGTGCCGGTCGACGTGGCCACCAAAGATCATGGCCACCCCGTCGAGGACCCCCGCGTCGATCATCGGCTTGGCGCCCCTGCCCAACTCCTCGGCTGGTTGCCACAGGAGACGAACCGGCACGGGTGGGGGCTCCCCTGATGCCAACAGCGCCGCCGCCCCGACCAGCATGGCGCAGTGCCCATCGTGGCCACAGGCGTGCATGACGCCCTCGTGCACCGAAGCAAAGGGCAGGTTGGTCTCCTCCTGTACCGGGAGCGCATCCAGGTCCGCCCGCAGGGCGATAGCGTTTCCGTCCCGAAGACCCGGGATTTCGCCGATGATCCCGTGTCCGGCCACCCCGGTGCGGTGCGCGATGCCCAGCCGGTCCAACTCGTCGGCGATGCGCCGGGCGGTGCGCGCCTCCTTGTGGGACAGCTCCGGCCGCTGGTGCAGGTCGCGCCGCAGGGCCACCATGGTCTGGAAGAGGGGGGGCGGAACGGCGATAGTCGAGAAGTGACGGGTGTTCATCGCGGCGGAGCGTACCCGTTCCCCCATGGTGCGGCAACTTCGAGGTTGATGAGCCACCCGGCAAGAACGGGTGTCTGGCGGTTCCTCGAGGCTTTGGTCTGCAGGAAGGCGGTGATCGGGTACAGGCCGAACTCGCTCTGCAGGGAGAAGTCCTCCGGACGGCCGCCGAGGCCGAAGTAGGCACCGGCGGCCACCTCGGCGTTGCCCGCTACCGACCAGCCCAGGGTGAGCGGCACGAGGGCGCTGCCGTCACCGAGGTTGATCACCGCCGCGACGCTGGCGGTGAGGGTGGGCTGGAGTTGCTGACTCCAGGCGAGGCCCAGGTAGCCCCGACCCATCAACCACAACTCGCCGTTGGCGAATCGATCCGAGAGTGCGAACGCCAGGTAGTCGTCTGGGTTCCCGGCGCCCAGGGTCTGCAGGTAGGCCTCGCCGTACAGGGTGCTGTCCTCCGCGGGCCGCCACAGGGCTCCCACCACCGCGCGGACGAAGGTGTCCTCCTCCTCTGGCACGGTGACGGCGGCGTCCGCGTACACCCCGATGGGACCGATCGAGGTGCTGAGGCTCGCTCCGACCACGTGGTCCGCCCGGACCTCACCCAGGAGCAGGCCCAGGTCGGTGACCCCGATCGTGCCCTGCCCCCAGGCCGCGGCGACCAGGCCCTCGCGGTCCCAGTCCCCGGCGTAGGCCCCCACCACGGTGACCTTCCCGGCCATCCCGAAGTAGGCGTCGGCGCGTACCGCGTCGTACCCGGGCTTGTACTCCTGGTCGACGACTGCTGGGTTGAAGGGGCCCACCAGGTCCAGGGGGGTGAACATGGAGGCGGAGCCAAAGGAGATCGGCTGCCGACCGACCGCGACATCGACCGGGCCCAGGTGGGTGGTGAGCACCAGCCGGTCGGTGCGCCCCCCCAGGGTCATGGTGCCCTCCTCGACCGCGTCCCACGAGAGGTCTACGGCTTCGGGGAACTCCCCGACGACCCCGGTCTGGAAGACCCCACCGCTCACCTCACCCGCGGAGATCGCGGTCACCGAGTGGTGTACCTCCAGCCGAGCGATGTCCCCGAAGTGCACGTCGAGCTTGAGGCGCAGGTCGAGGATGCCCTGGGCGACCGGGTCGGGCGGCATGAAGGGGTGTTGGTACGGAAAGACCCCGAAGAAGAAGCTCTTCACGTCGCCGTGCACCGTGGCCTCGACCTCGGGCTCGGCGGCGAAGGCCATCCATACTCTGTGGGTGGGAACCGCGTCGCCTTGGAGCGAGGCGACGACGGGCGCTGGCGGGTGGTGGCGACCCTGCCCCCGGGTTTGCTGGAACCTCCCTCCCTCCACCCGGTACGGTAGGGGGGCCCCGACCAGGGATTGTCCATTGGACCGTGTCGGCCCCTACCAGATCCTGCACCCGCTGCGGCGTGG
>JAFDJI010000491.1 GCA_019307545.1 Deltaproteobacteria bacterium
CCGCGGCTGGCGCGCGGGAACCAGCTGCGGTCCGCGAGTGGTTGGCGCGCGCGACCCAGGGGGACGATGCCACGCTGGAGCAGGTGATCCTGGTTCCGGGGGGCAGTCCTTGAACGCCGTCTGTGTGCGATGCGGCGGCTTCCACGACGACTACCGTTTGATCTGTCCCCACTGTGGTCATCGGCCCGATGGGGAGGGCCTGCTCATCGCCTGGCTGCTCTCGAGCGAGCACCTGGGGAAGGAGCAGCTCGAGCAGGCCGCGGAGCGGGTGCGCAGTGGGGAATCGATCCGCCCCTCGGACCGGATGCTGGAGCGCGCCCGCCGGGCGCTGGGAACCCATTTCTCCAGTGACCCCGGCCTGAGCACCGGCCAGCGGATCGGTCTGCTGTCCACCTCGCTGCTGCTGACTCCCCTCGTGGGGTGGGTGCTCTGGTTCTGGTGGCGGCGGAGCCGACCGCGTGCGGCGATCCAGGCGCTGGGGCTCTCGCTCCCAGCGACCGCCATCTTCACCGCGCTGGTGCTGTGGCTCAGGTTCTGGTGAGGGCGGCGCCGGGCCGGCGGCGCCTACCGGTCCAGAGCAGCAACAATCCAGGCAGGCCCCACGCTCCACCTTCGCTTCCGGTGGCGCAACCACAGCTTCCCTCCGCCACCACGGTGGGATCGCCAGTGGGATCGGTGTCCTCCGGATCGTCAGAGTCATCGGTCGCACCTGGGTGGACCTCGATCACCTCGGTGTGGGTGTCGTCCCAGGCCCCGGCATCGGCACGAAGCGTGATGGTGTGCGGACCGACGGTGTCCGCTGTCCACTCGAGCCAGGGTTCGTGGCCGGCCTCCAGTCCGTCCAAGGTCCATGCCAACCGGTCGGATCCCGTCCCGGTGCTGGTGAAGACCACCACCTCGCCCACCTCTGGCCCGGGGTCGCTCACGCTGAAGTCGGCCACCGGGGCTGCGCGTCCCCAGTAGTCCTCATGGAGCGCGTCCATGATGAGGGTGTACCCGGTGGAGTTGGGGTGGATGCAGTCCGAGAAGTACGCTTCGGGGCTCGGCAGATCGGCGTTGGGCGCCCCCGGCACCCCGCCGGCCGCCTGCAGGGTCCCCCACACCGAGTCCACGTAGGTGACATTGGGGTGGTCCTCTGCAAGCGTCGCCTGAACGGCGCCCACCTCCAAGAGGAAGATTGCGTTCACCTGGGGGGTGGTGATGTCCTGCCCGAAGACCGAAAAGGCCAGGGCGATACAGTCGGTGGACTGCTCGAAGTTGAGGAAGTCGTAGCCGAACAGCACCACCTTCACGTCGGGGTGGACGGCGAACAGGTCGTCCAGCATCTGGCGGATGTGGACATCGTTGTCGGCGGCGGAGGTGGCGGCCAGGCCGTTGTGGTGGTGCCAGAACACGTCGTTGCCGCCAATCGAGAGCCACACCCAACGCGCGTCGGGGTTCTCGGTGACCGCCTGGTGCAGCGCGTCGCGATCCTGGGTGGCCCAGTACTCCGCGGTGGTCCCGCTCACGGCGTGGTTGGCGACGCGGATGTAGCCCTGATCGTGGTCCCAGAGCACGTCCTCCAACTCGTCCGCCGCGCCGCGCGCCCAGCTGTCGCCAAACACCACCACGTCGGCGGCGAACGCGGGCGTGGCGACGATCGACGCGGCTATGAGCAGCCATGGGGCATATCCCATCGAAACCTCCGCAACGTTGTCCGGTCAGCCGCCCGTGTCGCCCACTTCACACTCCAAGCCGGCGTCCGCGTCGTCGGCCTCCTGCTCCGCGAGATCGATCTCGCACTGGTCCTGCAGGTCCACGTCCGCGTCACTCAGCACGAGGCTGAGCTCCTCGCAGTCGAAACCGGGGTCGTTTTCGTGACATTCGCACATGTAGTCCACGTATTGGTCGCAGGGCTGCTCGTCGCAGGTGGCCCCTACGACAAGGAGCATGAGCGCCACCACCGGGATCCTCCACATGAACCCTCCCTTGCCCGCCGGTCTTGTGGATCGCCCGGGCCCGCGTTCCTTCATCTCATATTCTCACCGTGATACGCAGGGCGCCATTGCCACGGGAGCCTCATGTCCGACGAGATCGTGATGGAGATCCGGGGCCTGACCCGGTCCTACGGACGGCGCAAGGCGGTGGATGCGCTGGATCTGAATGTGCGTTTGGGCGACGTCTATGGCTTCCTGGGTCCGAACGGCGCGGGCAAGACCACCACCATGCGCTGCATCCTCGAGCTGATCCGGCGCGACGCGGGCGAGGTGGTGATCTTCGGCGAGCGGAACTTGACCCGCGCCCGGCGACACGTCGGGGCGATCGTGGAGACGCCGGCCTTCCACTCCTGGCTGAGCGGGCGGCAGAACCTGCTGCTGTCCTGTGCCTATGCCGGGATCCAGGGAAAGGCGGCGCAGGCGGAGGTGGACCGGGTGCTGGAGCGGGTGGGCCTGCGGGAGCGGTCCGGGGACAAGGCGTTGGCCTACTCCCTGGGGATGAAGCAGCGCCTCGCCATCGCCCGCGCCCTGCTCTCCAAGCCGAAGCTCATGCTCCTCGACGAGCCCACGATCGGCCTCGATCCCCGGGGCATGCACGAGATCCGGGAGTTCATCCGCTCCCTGGCCCTCAACGATGGGATCACCGTGTTCATCAGTTCCCACCTGCTCGCGGAGGTGCAGCAGATCTGCAACCGCGTTGGCATCATCCAGGACGGGACGCTCCGCGCGGAAGGCTACGTGAAGGAGTTGGTTTCCCAAGGCCTCTCCGGACTGGTCGTCGAGGTGGGCACGTCCGACCCGGATGCCCTGAAGGCCGCGCTGGAGGCGATCGATGGGGTGGAGCTGCTCGGACCGGGCCAAAGCGGTCGCCTGCGGTTGAAACCGGGCGATCTCGACCCCGCGGTTCTCAACAAGAAGCTGGTAGAGGCCGGGGTGCCGATCGACGCCCTGGTGCCCATCCAGCGGAGCCTGGAGGACGTGTTCCTCGAGCTCACCACCGGGGGGGACATCCACTGATGGCGCGCCATTTCGTCGACATCTGGCTCGCGGAGACCTCCAAGCTCTTCAGCCGGTTCACCGCCAAGATGGGTCTGATCCTCGCCGCGCTGCTCGGCGTGCTGGGTCCGGTCTTCCTGTGGATCGCGATGAATGCGGACATGACCTGGAACGGAGCCCAGGTGGCCGAGTCTATCGACGCCACCTCCCCCCTCGCCCTGCAGATCGGCCTGGAGCTGCGGAACTTCTTCATCCTCCGCGCCTTCGTGATCGTGCTCGCAGCCCTCTCCTTCGCCGCCGAGTACCGCGCCCAGACCATCCGCGAGGATCTGATCCGCCCGGTGCCGCGGTGGATGGTGCCGGTCTCCAAGTGGCTCGCGGTCAACACCTGGATCGCCGCCACCCTGCTGGTGGCCTGGGTGTTCGGGGGCTTGCTGGCGGTGGTGGTGTTCGGTTTCGATGGCGAGTGGATGCGCCCGCTGAGCGGGTATGGGGTGACCTTCCTCGCTGACGCCGGGTTCGCGTCGCTGGTGCTCCTGGTGGCGGTGGCCTCCCGGTCGGTGGCGGGGACGGTGGCCGGGGTCCTCCTCTTCCTGGTCCTCGACACCATGCTCGGGTGGGCGCTCACCCTGATCTCGTGGGCATCGGAGCTGTTCGCGGGGATGGGTCTGCAGCTCTCCGAGACCATGGAGCGCGCGGTGGCGCTGCAGCCCTGGCTTCCCAGCTCGGCCTTCGGTGTGTGGTCGGGCTACGCCGCCCGTACCGACTGGGACTGGCGCAGCTTCGTCTCGCTCGCGGTGCTCACGGTGACATGTGTGGTGCTGTCGGAGCGGGTGTTCAACCGACTCGACGTTCCCTAGGGGGTCCAACGATGT
>JAFDJI010000492.1 GCA_019307545.1 Deltaproteobacteria bacterium
TAGAGGGCGAGAGCGGCGTCCCGGAGGCGTGGCGAAAGGCGGGCGAGGCCTGGGGCCGCACCCCACACGCGCTCGCTCCCGATGAGGCGCCCGAGCGGCTCCACCCCTATGCGTTGGTGCTGGACGCCACCGGAATCACCACCGCGGAACAGCTCCGGGCGCTGTACGACTTCTTCCACCCCCGCATCCGCACCATCGGGCGCTCTGGCCGCCTGCTGGTGATCGGTCGGGACCCGCAGCGCCGCCGATACCCAGAGGCGGCCGCAGCGTCCGCGGCGCTGGAGGGATTCGTTCGCAGCGCTGCCCGCGAGGTGGGACGGGGCGGTGCCACCGCGAACCTGGTCACCGTCCAGAACGGCGCCGAGGACCGGCTGGCACCGGTGTTGCGGTTCCTGCTCTCTCCCCGTTCCGCCTACGTCTCGGGCCAACCCATCCGGGTCGAGTCGGGGGTGAAGGCCCCCAAGCAGGTGCCCGACCTCCGTCCCCTGGAGGGGAAGGTGGCCCTGGTGACCGGAGCCGCGCGGGGAATCGGCGCCGCCACCGCCCGCACGCTCGCCCGGGAGGGCGCCCGGGTCATCGTGCTCGACCGGCCGGACGACGACGGCCCGGCCAGCAAGGTCGCCAACGAGGTGCGCGGCACGTTGCTGCTGTGTGACCTTGCCGCCGAGGACGCCCCGCAGACCATCGCCTCCTTCGTGAAGGAGCACTTCGAGGGCAAGCTGGACATCGTCGTCCACAACGCGGGCATCACCCGCGACAAGATGCTGGGGAACATGAGCGACGACAAGTGGGACCTCACCCTCGCGGTGAACCTCGCTGCCGTGCTCCGGGTCACCGAGGCCCTCGACCCGCTCCTGCGCAATGGCGGGCGGGTGGTGTGCCTGTCGTCCACGGTCGGCATTTCCGGAAACGCGGGCCAGACCAACTACGCCACCTCCAAGGCCGGCCTCATCGGCTTCGTGCGGGCTCTGGCCCCCTCCCTGAAGAAGCGCGGCATCACCGTGAACGCGGTGGCCCCCGGCTTCATCGAGACCCGCCTCACCGCGGTCATCCCGGTGGCGACCCGAGAGGTGGCGCGCCGCCTCTCCAACGTCTCCCAGGGCGGCCTGCCCGAGGACGTGGCAGAGGTGATCACCTTCCTCACCAGCCCCGGCGCGTACGGGATCACCGGCGAAGTGCTCCGCGTTTGCGGTGGCAGCTTCGTGGGCGCCTAGGAGGTCCGCATGCCTTCCAGCAAGTCGCAGAAGACCGACCGACGGGCGGTGATCGTCGGCGGGGTACGCACGCCCTTCGTCCGTGCCTTCGCCGAGTTCATCCGGATGGACACCATCGCCCTCGGGGTCGCCGCGGTGCGTGGACTCCTGGAGCGCACCGGGCTGCCGTGGGACGAAATCGACAGCATCGTGTGGGGTGGGGTCATCTTCCCCGGCACCGCGCCCAATGTGGGGCGGGAGATCGGCCTGGACCTCGGTCTACCCCGCAGCATCGAGGCCATGACCGTCACCAGGGCCTGTGCCACGGGGTTGCAGGCAGTGACCCTCGCCGCGGCGGCTATCGAGCGCGGCGAGGCCGATGTCGTCATCGCTGGCGGCAGCGATTCGACCAGCAACGCCGAGATCAAGATGCCCCAGAGCCTGGTGCACAAGGTCGCGCCGGTAGCCTTGAGCAGCAAGTCCGGGGTGATGGACTACTTCCGCCTCCTCACCCAGATCAGCCCCGCGAAGGACCTGCTCCCCAAGCGTCCCGAGATCGCGGAGCGCTCCACCGGCGAGGTGATGGGGGAGGCTGGGGAACGGATGGCGGAGCGAAATGGCATCTCCCGCGAGGCGCAGGACGCCTTCGCGGTGCGCTCCCACCACCGCGCCGCGGCGGCCATCGAGTCGGGTCGGTTCGACGACGAGGTGGTCCCGGTCGACGTCAAGAAGGGCGGCCGGGTGTACGTCGACACCATCGTGCGCGGCAGCACCACCGTGGAAAAGCTCGCCAAGCTCAGGCCCGCCTTCAAGAAGAAAGGCACCCTGACCGCCGGCAACTCGAGCACGCTCACCGACGGCGCGGCCGCGGTGCTGCTGATGAGCGAGGACAAAGCCAAGGAGTTGGGTTTGCGACCCCTCGCCGCCCTGAGGAGCTGGGTGTATGTGGGGGTGGACCCCGCCGATCAGCTCCTCATGGGGCCGGCGCTCGCGATGCCGAAGGCGCTGGAGCGCGCTGGATTGAAGCTGAAGGACATCGACGTGGTCGACATGCACGAGGCCTTTGCCGCCCAGGTGCTCGCGGTGCTCAAGATGCTGGGGAGCGACAGCTTCGCCCAGCAGCGCCTGGGCCGCGACAAGGCGATGGGCAAGGTGGACCTGGACCGGCTCAACCTCTACGGCGGCTCGGTGTCCCTGGGCCACCCCTTCGCGGCCACCGGGGCACGGATGGTCACCACCATGGCCAACGAGTTGGCCCGGACCGACAAGCGGTACGCCCTGCTGGGCCTCTGCGCTGCGGGCGGCCTGGGAGCGGGAGCGGTGCTGGAGGCGGTCGACAAGTAGCGGCCAGCCACGACCCGCCATCAAGGGTGCGACAACGAAAAACGAAGCCGCGCAAGGCAACCTGACCCCGGAGTCCTTCATGCCCCCTCGAACGGTGTCCGCTGGCGCTGTAGTGGCCCTCCTCGTCCTGGCTTGCGGGGGCCCGACGGGTCTGGACGACCAGGCGCCCGTTCTGTCCCCGGAGACCGTAGCGGAGCCCGAAGCGCCCGCGGCGACCCTTCCCACCCTGCCTGGGCCGGCACAGGGCGACACCTTGTGTGCCGCGACCGAGAAGATCCGCTTCCATTGCTCGCTCGAGGACGGAGACCTGCTCTCGGTGTGCGGCGCCGAGGCCGATGTGGTAGTGCGCAAGGGGAAAGCCGACGCACTCCGCCTGGCGCATCCACGGTCGGACGAGGATCTCCCACTCAGCTACGCCGGCTCCGCGGACCCCCACACGATCACAGTGAGGGTCGAGTGGGAAGCCGACGACATGGGGTACCAGGTCCAGTGGAACTCGGAGTCGGGCACCGAGAAGGCGAGCTTTGCCTCCACCACCGACTGGTCGACCTGGTCGCGGGTGTCGTGCACGGCGTTCGAGGGCGATCTGTCCTCCCTGGAGCACGAACTGCCGCATTGAGGCATGTTCGATAGCACCACGCCCTGGGGACGGGGACGGGCGACGACCGGATCGCCATCTCCGCCGCGGTCATCTGGTCTGAGGTGTTGCCTTGTGGGATGCTCCCTCGGGCCCTCGGGCCCTACATCTCCCGTTCCATTCGCCCTACCCGCACGCCCAGCGAGAGACCCATGGCCGACAGTGACAAGTCCAGGACCGAGCTGCTGGAGGAAATCAGCTCGCTGCGCGCCAGGCTGGCCGTCCTGGAAGAGGTTGGCGCAGCCGATACGTCCGACATGTTTCGAGCACTGGCCGACTCGAGCCCCTACGGCATCATCATCATGCACCAGGGAGGCTTCGCCTACGCCAACCAGGCCGTTGCCGACCTTGCCGGCCTCTCGCTGGAGGCGTTCCGCAACTCGACCGTGGCGCAGCTCTCCACCATGATGCCCGCCGAGGACCGGGACCGTTTCCTTCAAGCGTTCGGCGAGCGCATGGCAGGCCGCGAACCTTCGGGGTCCAACCACTACCGCCAACACCACGTCGATGGGAGCGTCCGCTGGATTGAAGCCTACTCGACCACCTTCGACGTCGCGGGCCAGCCCGCCATCGGGGCAGCCATCCTCGACATCACCGACCGCAAGACCGCCGAGACCGAGCTCAGGGAGAGCGAGGAAAAGTACCGGGTGCTGGTGGAATCCCTGCCCCA
>JAFDJI010000493.1 GCA_019307545.1 Deltaproteobacteria bacterium
TTCCTCGTCCAGGTCCTTGCCGGAGAGGAGATCCATGGCCAACCAGGGAGGCGTGACCTCGGCGTCCAACTCGTGGACGCGGATGACGTTCGGGTGGTCGATCCGCATGAGGAGCTTGGCCTCGGCCACGAAACGCTTCGCCGCCTCGGGGGCGGGGTCGGCCAGCACCTTGATCGCCACCTCCCGCTCCAGGTGATCCCGATGCCTCGCCCGGAACACCTCGCACGCACCCCCCTCGCCGAGCTTCTCGATGGCCTCCCATGGGCCGAAGGTGGGCAGTTCGTTCACCACACTCGCCTCCCGGGGATTCCTACCACGGTGAGTGGATGCCCACCCCAACCATCGCCCCCTGGTAGCGTAGGCATCTGGAGGCGCTGTGAGCCCGATTGCCATCGCCCTGGCGGCACTCCTCGTGTTGGTTGCCGATGCTGATGCGGAACCGCTCCCGGAGGCCCCCACGGTCATTGCCCACCGTGGCGCGTCAGCGTACGCGCCCGAGAACACCATGGCGGCCTTCGAGGAAGCGGCGCAGTTCGGGGTCGGGTTCGAATTGGACGTGACCCTGTGCAATACCGGTGAGGTCGTGGTGATCCACGACGACACCGTGGACCGGACCACCGAAGGGTCCGGGACGGTGGCCGATCTCACCCTTGCCGAGATCAAGGGGCTGGACGCGGGCAGCTACTTCGATCCCGAGTTCACCGGGGAGTCGATCCCCACCCTGGACGAGGTGCTCGCCACCTATGGCGGTCGGGTGCCGATCGACATCGAGATCAAGAGCACCACCCCCCGCGAGCCGCTGGCGGACGCCGTGGTGGCGGCCATCGAGCGTGCCGGACTGGTGGAGGAGGTGTTCGTGACCTCCTTCGACCCCTACATGCTGGAGCGGGTGAAGGAGCAGAATCCGGACATCTACCGGGGCCAACTCACCGGCACCTTCAAGGATGCGGACCTCTGCTTCATCGAGAAGCTGTTCCTCCGGAACATGTGGCTAAACGGCAAGTCCGAGCCCGACGCCATCGCGGTGGAGCGGGTGCGCGCGAAGAAGCGGTTCGTGAAGCGGCAGCACCGCAAGGGCCGCGAGGTCCTGGTGTGGACGGTGAACACGCCCACGGAGATGGAGCGCCTCCTCGACCTCGGGGTGGACGGGATCATCACCGACTACCCGGACGTGCTTCTCGAGATGCTCGAAGGGCGGGAATCCCCTAGCGCTTCCACACCTTGAGCCGACGGCCCTGGTCGAGGTGGTACGGGGTGCCATCGGGTCCGAACCCCACCCGGGTGGTGTCCGAGCCGCCGCGGGCCTTGATGGTCTGGAAGGTGTTTCCACCATCCGCGCTGTAGAGAAGCATGATGTAGCTTCCTGCGCCGCGACCGAGGGGCGCGGCCCGGACCCACACCTCCTCGCCCACGTGGGCCACCCCGTCGGGCTCGTACTCGCCGGGGTACTGTCCCGCCCACGCGACCACGTCGCCCGCGATGCGGCCCACCCGCACTGGCTTTCGGGCGACTACGAAGGTGCCGTCGGTGGCGACGACCTCGTCGTGGGAGAGCGGGGTCCAGGTGGCCCCGCCGTCGGTGGTGCGCTGGAGCATCCGCCCCCCGAGCACCGCTGTCCCGCCGGGCGCCACTGCCAGCGGCTCGCCGACCGCCCTGCGGAATCCCGATGCCTCCACCGTGCTCCAGGTGCTCCCACGGTCGCAGGAGCGGAGGAGGTTCTCCACCCCATGGGCCCAGCCGCACCCGTCGCCCTCAACCCGGATCCTCCGCAGACTGTCGGCGGGGATCGGGCCCCGTTCCTGCCAGGTGCGGCCGCCATCGGTGCTGAGCACCAGCGCGTAGTTGCTGCCTTCGCCTTCTGGACGCCGGACGGCATGCACGGCCCACACCTCGGCGCCAAGGGCATCCGCGTCCACGAAGTAGCCGGGCGCGCTCCAGGGGGAGCTGACCGCTCCGCCGTCGACGGTGAACACCGTGGCCACGCGGTCCGACGCCCGGGGGGTCTGTCCCGGCGCTCGATGTCCCACCAGCACCGGATCGGGTGCGGCCACGATGCGGGCCACCTTGAAGTCCCCGGGCAGGTCGGCGACTGTGCTCCAGCGTCCCACCGTGCTCTCTCCACATGCGAAGGTTGCGCAGACTACCATCAGCGCTGCGCGCCTCATTGCGGCTCCGACGCCATGACGGTGCGGGTCACCGACACCGCGAGCGCGCCCCGGGCCCCTGCAATCCCCATCCAATCGCGCCAGGGCGGCACCCGGACCAGGGTGGTGGTGAACCCCTTCTCGGTGCCCTGGTCCTCGAGCAGCACCAGCCCGGGGTGTTTCTCGGGGTCGGCCGGGATCCCGAGCATCTGCATGCTCCGACCCTCCACCACCAGCGCCATCGGGTCCATCTCCCCTTCCACCTGTCCCAACCATTCCACGAAGGCGCCTTCCAGCCTCCCCAGCTTCGTCTCCCGGCCCATCCGCGCGGCCACGATGGCGCCGCTCAGCCCCCGCACGTGTGCCCCGTCCACGTGCCGCCGCCCCCACTCGCCGCCTTCCCGGGCGACGAACAGCCCCTCGGGAGTGCCGAGCACCATGTGCCGTCCGGCGAGGAACAGGCGATCGGTGACCCAGTTGAGGTCGTTCTGCCTGGGCGGGGGGACCGCGTCCCAGTTCTGGCCACCGTCGATGCTCCGCAGCAGGGTGTGCGCGCCGAGGACCCAGATCGCGCCGTCGGGGGATGGCAGGACCTGGGTCGCGCTCTCTCCCGGGATCGGACCCATGTCGCTCCACGCTTCCCAGGGCGGCTCGGCCTTCCACAGCGCGTAGGTGGAACCCTCGGCGTCCTCGGCCTTCCGGGTGCCGACTACGGACCAGGCGGTGACCGTCGGGTCGAAGGCGGCGGCCACCGCCTGCCCGGTGCCGGCGAACACCCGGTCCACCGCCGCCCGGTCGGCCCGGTAGATGGCGGCCTCGCCCTGCTGCTTCCCACAGACCAGGCCGGTGCCGTCTGGACGTGCGACGACGCACCGCGGGGTGAACGTCGCGGGAAGCTGCCCTACATCGCGCCAGGCACGGGTCACCCGGTCATCCTAGTCCCAGATGGAGTCCCAAGTGTCCTCGGCCCAGTCCACGGCTTCGTTCGCCATCTCCCGACCGCCCTCGACCACACCCTCCACGGTGCCTTCCCCGAAGACGTCGTCGATGGCGTCCACCGCGATCTCTCCGCCGCGGTACACCACGCCGTGCCCCTCCTCGGCCAGGTCGGCGGCCCGCCGCCCCAGGTCTTCCAGGTCCTCGACCAGCTCTGCGGCGGTGCCCTCGCCGAAGACCTCGTCGATGCCGTCCCCCACGATCTCGAAGCCCTCGTAGGCCGCCTGGATCAGCTCCTGGGTGGTGCCCTCCCCGGCGGCGTAGTCGATGGCGCGTTCTCCCCAGGCGGCGAGCAGGCGGGTGCCCACGTCCATCACCTGGGTCACCCCCTCCCAGGTCACCAGGTCCTTGATGTCCGGGGTGAGGCCGATGCGGGTGAGGTCGAAGATGCCGAGGTCCCCGAGGCCGGCGCTCCAGTAGGCGTCGGCGTGGGTCGCGTAGGCAAAGGCCGTGAAAGCCGCGTCGTTCTTCTCGAGCTGGTCGTAACCTGCCGGGTCCGAAGCACGGCGGTCCTCGATCGCCGTCTGCAGGTTGACCCCGGCCTGCTCACACCACGCCTGGCCCTCTGCGCTGAGCCTCGGCTTGAGCTCGAGGGTGAATCGGCGGATGTACCTGTCGCCGTACGCCAGGTAGTAGTTCGGCGGGGTGAAGGCGTCGCAGCCTTCGTACCGACTGACGAAGTCGTCGTGGCGGTTCC
>JAFDJI010000494.1 GCA_019307545.1 Deltaproteobacteria bacterium
CACGAGCGAGCTTCCTGGGCATGGACGGATTGTAGCGGCAGGACGAGCGGCATATCCTGCGGGCCCCGAGAAGGACCCCCCATGCAGATCTTGCCCACACACGCCGACCCCCGCTCCGAGACCTACGCGAGCAACCGGGAACAGAACCTCGCCGCCATCGACAAATTGCACCGCTACCTCGCGAAGTCGCGGGCCGGCGGCGGCGAGAAGTACGTGAAGCGCCACCTCGCTCGCGGAAAACTCCTCCCCAGGACCCGGGTGGAACTGCTCCTCGACCGCGACAGCCCCTTCCTGGAGCTTCTGCCCCTCGCGGGGCTCCACTTGGGCAGCATCGTGCCTGGGGGCTCGACCATCGCCGGGATCGGCTGGGTGATGGGCACCGAGTGCATGCTGAGCGCCACCGACGCCACCGTTCTGGGAGGCGCCATCAACCCGACCGGCCTGCAAAAGGCCGGGCGTCGCGGAGAGATCGCCCTCGAGAACCGACTCCCGATAATCCACCGCACCGAGTCCGGCGGCGCTGAGCTCCCGAACCAGGCAGAGACCTTCGGCCCCGGGGGCGCTACATCCCCGGCATGTCCGACTACACGGTGATGGTGAAGCAGGCCGCCTACATGTACCTGGCCGGCCCTCCCCTGGTGAAGATGGCCACCGGAGAGGTGATCGACGACGAGGCGCTCGGCGGTGCGGAGATGCACAGCCGGATCTCCGGCGTCTCCGACTACCTCGCCGAAGACGAGTTGGACTGCATCCGCATCGGCCGCGAGATCATGGGCCGAATGGGCTGGAAAAAGCGGGGACCCGCACCCACGGGTCCCGGAGATCCGCCGCTGCACGACCCGGAGGAGCTGCTGGGGATCGCTTCGGCCGACGTGCGCGTTCCCTTCGACGCCCGGGAGGTGATCACCCGCATCGTCGACGGGAGCCGGTTCTCGGAGTTCAAGCCCCGGTACGGGACCACCCTGGTGTGCGGGTTCGCCGAGGTGGCCGGGTGGCGGGTCGGCATCCTCGCCAACAACGGGATCCTCTTTGACGACTCCTCCAACAAGGGCGCCCAGTTCATCCAGCTCTGCAACCAGGTGGACACGCCGTTGCTGTTCCTCCAGAACATCACCGGGTTCATGGTGGGCCAGGCCGCCGAGGAGGCCGGGATCATCAAGGCCGGGGCCAAGCTGATCAACGCGGTCTCCAACAGCACGGTCCCCGCGATCACCCTGATGATCGGCGGGAGCTACGGGGCCGGCAACTACGCCATGTGCGGCCGCGCGTACCACCCCCGGTTCCTGTTCTCCTGGCCGAACCACCGCATCGCGGTCATGGGGCCGGAGCAGCTCTCCGGGGTGCTGGACATCGTCCGGCGCCAGTCCGCTGCAAAAAAGGGCAAGGAGGTGGACGAGGAACAGCTCGCGATGTTGAAGAAGATGCTCACGGGCAAGGTCGAGCACGAGTCCACAGCCTGGTCGGCCACCGGGCGGATGTGGGACGACGGGGTGATCGACCCTCGCCAAACCCGCGACGCCCTCTCGCTCGCCCTCTCAGCAATCCACTCCGCTCCGGTCCGAGGCAGCTCGGCCTGGGGCACCTTCCGGCATTGAGGCTCCCATGCGCACGATCCTGATCGCCAACCGCGGAGAGATCGCACGCCGGGTCATCCGGTGCTGCCACAGCCTGGGCATCGAGGCCGTGGCGGTCTTCTCCGATGCCGACGCCGGTCTGCCCTTCGTACGGGAGGCCGACCGTGCGGTGCGCATCGGGCCGCCCCCCGCCGACCAGTGCTACCTGGACATGGAGCGCATCCTCGATGCCGCCCGCCGCACCGGCGCGGAGGGGGTACATCCCGGGTACGGCTTCCTCGCCGAGAACGCCGTCTTTGCAGAAGCGGTGATCGCCGCCGGCCTGACCTGGATCGGCCCGCCTCCAGCCGCACTCCGCGCCATGGGCGACAAGTCGGCCGCACGCCGGCTGGCGCACGAACAAGGCGTTTCTCCCGTCCCCGGGTACGACGGCGCCGACCAGAACGACGCCACATTCGCACGCGAGGCCGAACGCATCGGGTTCCCGGTCCTGGTGAAGGCGGCCGCGGGTGGCGGCGGCCGCGGGATGAGACGGGTGGAGCAGGCGGCCGAGCTGCCGGACGCGCTTGCCTCCGCACGCCGGGAAGCGAAGTCGGCTTTTGGCGATGACACCCTGTTGTTGGAGCGGTACCTCGAGCGGCCGCGACACATCGAGGTGCAGGTCATGGGCGACACCCATGGCAACGTGCTCCACCTCGGCGAACGCGAGTGCTCGATCCAGCGGCGCCACCAGAAGATCTTCGAGGAGTCCCCCTCGCCTGCGGTCGACGACGCGTTGCGCGCGGCCCTGGGCCAGGCCGCGGTGAAGGTCGCCCGCGCGGCGGGCTACACCAACGCAGGCACCGTGGAGTTCCTCCTCGACCCGGAAGGGCACTTCTACTTCCTGGAGATGAACACCCGGCTCCAGGTGGAGCACCCGGTGACCGAACTGGTGACCGGTCTCGACCTGGTGGCCCTCCAGATCCGGGTCGCCGAGGGCCGGCCCCTGCCCCTCACGCAGGACGAGGTTCCCCTCCAAGGACACGCCATCGAGGCCCGACTGTACGCCGAGGACCCCAACCGGGACTACCTCCCCTCCACCGGGCTGCTGGTCCGCTTCGACCTGCCTTCCGGCGACGGCATCCGCATCGACAGCGGCTACCGCTCCGGGGACACGGTCGGCGTGTACTACGACTCCATGCTCGCCAAGGTGTTGGCCTGGGGCGTCGACCGAGACGAGGCCAGCCGACGCCTCCTCCGCGCGGTGGATCGGTCCTGGGTGCCCGGCGTCGTCACCAATCTCCCCCTCCTGCGCCAGGTCCTCGCCCACCCCGCCTGGACATCTGGGGAGTTGGACACCGGGTTCCTGCCGCGGCACGGCCTGCCCGCGTTGCCGCCTCTCAACCTCGATCGCGGCGCTGTGGCAGCCACCACCTTCGGGTGGTGGCACCGGATGCAGCGGGCGACGTGGCCGGGAGAGGTACTGCCCGGATGGCGGATGGAGGGGCCGGCTGTCGCCGAGGACCGCTGGCGCTGCGGAAACACCGAGGTCCTGGTCGCGTGGCGCACCCTCGGCCCCGATCAACTCGAGGTCACGGTGACCGTCGATGAGGAGGCCCCCGCGACCCACCAGATCCGGGTCCTCGGGTCCGATGGAGACGCCCTCACCGTGGAGTTGGACGGGGTGGTCTCCACCTGGAGGAGCGCGCTGCGCAAGGCCCATCCAGGCGACCCGACCCAAATCGAGGACGACGACGTCGTCTACACCCACTTCGGGGACGGGGAGTCGATGATGGCCCTGGCACCCCGGTTCCCGCCACCGCTCGCAGCAGACGCGCCGGCCGGAAGCTGCATCGCACCCACTCCTGGCACCGTGACCGCGCTGCACGTGGCCGAGGGGCAGGAGGTCCGCAAGGGCGAACGGCTCGCCACCATCGAGGCGATGAAGATGGAGCACGTGCTGGAGGCACCCGAGGACGGCACGGTGATCGCGGTGCTGGTGGAGGTCGGCCAAGCGGTCGACCAGGGTGCGGTCCTATTGCGGCTGGATACCGGAGAAGAATGAGGGCACTCCGCCTGGTCTCGTTCCTGCTCGTCATTGCTGGATGCCAAGAGCCCTTCGGGTCTGATCGACACGATCTGGAGGGCGACCGCATCGCCGCGATGGCCGTGGATCCCGCCGGTGCGCCGGGTGGCGACCCCATGACGGTCCGGGTGGCGCTGTCGGTGGACTCGCGGCCCTGGTCCGACGACCCGGTGGCCCTCGATTGGCACTGGTTGGAGGATGACGACGTCCATGTGGTCGCCGATCTCGAGCCCGGGGACGAGGCCGACGGCCAGGGCCCGGCGCCCACCCTCACCGTGCCGGAGGGCGAAGGCACGGTGCGCCTGGCGCTGGTGGCAGCGTTCCCCTCGGGCCGGGTCCGCCGCGCGTTCCTCGACCTGGAGCGCGGCGTGGGGCACACACACCCGCGGCTCGCAGGGCTATCGTTCAACCCGGGAGGGCCCGTCTCGCCCGGAGACATGCTCACGGTGGCGGCCGTGATGGCGGACTTGCAGGAAACCCCACCGATGGTCCGGTGGATGACCGTCCGGGGACGCGGCACCTTCACCGAACAGGACCGGCTCACCGCGCTGTGGGAGGCAGCAGAGGTGGTGACGGACGACGACGAGGTGGTGTCCCGCGATCTCCTGGAGGTGGGCCCGGTCACCTTCCTCGCCCTGGCAATCACCGAGACGGGGGACAACGACTTCCTCGCGGAGGAT
>JAFDJI010000495.1 GCA_019307545.1 Deltaproteobacteria bacterium
TCGGACGCGCGCTGCCTCCAGGCACAGCTCTACCATCTCCGGGGTGGCCTCGAAGGTGCCCTCGTCGGTGGCGCCCTCGGTGTTGGTGCGGAAGTCGTCGGGCGAAGGGGCCTTGGTGTACGGGGCATACACCCCGTCGCCGATCACGGTGAGCCGGTGGGCGGCGACCAGGTCGATGAACTCCATGAGCATGGGCGCGGAGCGTCGGGAGATCAGGTAATGCACCAGCGGCTGGAGTGAGGCCGGGGTCTCCACCCGGATGACGCCGATCCCGGTCGACCAGCCGGGGACCTTGACCACCAGCGGGAACCCGCCCAGCTCCGCTGTAGCGCGGCGCAGCGCGGCGGGGTCGCTGCCCACCACGACCACCGCATTGGGCACCGGCAAACCAGCGAACCGGAACGCGGAGTAGTTGGTCCGGATGCCCACGTGGATCTCTTCCACCGTGGGGTAGAAGGTGGCCATCCCCTCCACGGCAAGGCCGCGCTCCAGCCGGAAGGCCGGCCCTAGCGGGCTGGATCGGTACAGGGCGTCGCCCGCTCGGGGCTGGATCTCCCAGGTCCAGGCCCCTGGGACGCACTCGATGTACTCCACGCTCCGTTCCTTGCAGGCACGACGCAGCGTGCGGGTGGTCTTGATCTGGTTCGGGTCGGTGACGTGGAAGAAGCGCACGGAGATCTCAAGCAGTGGGCTTGGTGGATACCACACCTATCGCTCTGGCGCGCACGTGGCGCCGCGTCCTGCTAGGTTGGCACGCACAGGGAGGGACCGCTGCGCCTCTTTTGCGTCGCCGACCCCGCACAGGCCAAGACGTCGGGGTGGATCCAGGCCGCATGCGAGGAAACGGGAGTGGAGTACGTCCGCATCCCTCCCGGCGTCCAACTGCCGCCGACACCTCGTCTGGGAGACGCTGTCTATCGATGCAGCTCGAGCTCCGCGGCGCTGGAGACGGAGCGCAACCTGATCGTTCCGGGTGTGGCGAACATCTACCGGGGCAGTGGGCCCCCGCCGAGCCGATTCATCGAGGTTCGCGGCACCTTGCGTGCGGCGGGCCTGCCCGTGCCGGAGACCCACCGGGTGACCAAGGACCGCGAGCACCTGCGCCGTCTCGTGCAGACCGTAGGTGGATTTCCAGTGATCCTGCAGGCCGGCACGCGGTTTTTTGGGCGTGGCGTCATGCCCTTGGACAGCAATGCCGCGCTGTTCTCGGTGGTGGATTTCATGTGGGCGATCGGCGATCGGCCCCGACTGCGGCGCGGAGATACCTGGCACGTCCAGCGTCGGGTCTTCGTGATCGGCGATCGTGTTGTCGGGGCGGTAGAGAGCACGATCTGGTCGCGCACGGTGCGGGTGTCGCGGGCGGGACGCGACGACGGGATGGCGGTGTTCGCGGCCAAGAAGCTGGGCCTGAGCTTCGCTGAGATCGAGCTCACCTTCGACCCCGAGGAAGGACCCCACGTGGCGGACGCACACATCCCCACCGAGTTGCCCGAGATCCGCGGCGCCCAGCTGGCAAAGGTCCTGGTGCGGTTCCTGTGCGACGCGGGCGGGCGGTGACCTCCGCGGCGCCGCAGCCGACGACCATCGACCGGCTGCTCGAGAGGTACGAGGCGCTGCTGATGGATGCGTGGGGGGTGCTCATCACCGATGCGGGACCGCTTCCGGGGGCAGTGGCGCTCGTCGATCACCTGGTCCGCACCGGCCACCCGTTTCGGATCCTCTCCAACAGCGCATCCCGCAGCCGTGAGGAGTCGGTGGGCAACCTGGTCCGCCACGGTCTTGCGATCGCACCAGAGCACGTTCTTCCCTCCATCGCCCTACTGGGACCGCTCTTTTCGGAAGAAGAGCTCATTGGAGCCCGGTGCGCGGTGTTGGGGCCCGCGGGGTCCGTGGAGGAGGTCCGTCGGGCGGGGGGCGTGGTGCTGGACCCACCCTACGAGGAGGTCGAGGTCGCCGTGGTGTGCGACGAGTCCGGATACCCCTTCGTGCCCACGGTGGATTCGGTGGTCAACGCCGTGATCCGGCAGGTGGAGCGCGGAAGCTCGGTGCGTCTCGTCGTGGCCAACCCAGACCTGTTCTACCCGGTCGCGCGCGATCGGATCGGGCTTACCACCGGCACCGTGGCCCTGGTCATCGGGACCCTCCTCCGCCATCGCCTCGGCCCCGCCGCGCCCGATTGGATCCTCCTCGGCAAGCCCGAACGCCGCCTCTTTGACGTGGCCTGCGAGGCCTTGGGGACCCGGAACGCGGTCATGGTGGGCGACCAACTGGAGACCGACGTGCTCGGCGCCCACAACGCGGGACTCGACTCCGCGCTCGTCGCCACCGGGTTGGTGCGGGCGCGCGAAGTCGAGGATTGGCCTGGACCCGCCCCCACGTGGCTCCTCTCGGATCTTCGGGTGTAGACGTGGCCCTGGAGCGTTTCGATCCCCTGCTCGTACGCCTCCTGGCCCCGGCCACCCGGCGGCTCGAGGGGGTCGACCCCAACACCGTGACCTGGTGCGGCACCCTGGTCGGGCTCGGGGCTGCCGCGGTGCTTTGGCGCGCTCCAGGTCCCCCCGCCGGGTCGATCTGGCTGGTGGTCTCCGCGGTCGCGATCGCGTCGAGCTACCTCCTCGACGTGCTGGACGGGACCCTCGCGCGGACCTACGGGCGAGCGACCCCCTACGGCGACTTCCTGGACCACACCCTCGACCGGGTGGTGGACACCGCGTTGTTGCTCGCTGTCGCCCACAACCTGGCCTGGTTCGGCGACTCGCGGCTGGGGCTGTGGGCGGTGGTAGGCATGCTGTTCGGCTCGTACATGGGCACCCAGGCACGCAGCTCCGGTCTTCCACGGGACTTGAGCGGCTTTTCCCGAACCGATCGGCTCGCGCTGCTCGCCTTGGGGGCGCTGGTATCCGCGGTGCCGCTCGAGCAGCCGATCAACGGCCTCGCCCCGGCCGTCGTGCTCGTGGGTGTCGGCGGTGTCTACACCTTCGTCTACCGGTTCCTTCGTGGTCGAGCCGCCCTCAAGGGTCGTCGCGATCGAGGATCCGCCGAATGAGGTCGGTGGTGGAGATCTCGGGGGTGTAGGGCACGGTCCTGAGGATCCCCATCTCCATCGGTACCGCGTACCAGCGGCGGATCTGCGCGTCGTCGAAGTCGTCCCCGTGGACCACGACGTCGATGTGGTGCTCGCGCAGGAAGGCCTCGGTGACCGGACACGGGCAGTTCGGGACTACCTCGTCGACGTACCGGCACCCAGAAACCACCGCGACGCGCTCCTGCAGGGTCATCACCGGAGGCCGTTTGTAGGAGGCCACCAGGTCGTCACCGCACACCCCGACCACCAGCACGTCTCCGAGCGCGCGGGCCCGTCGCAGCAGGTTGACGTGGCCGTGGTGGAAGAGGTCCCCCACGATATCGGCGTAGATCCGGCACTTCCTGCCGGCGGCCATCAGTAGTACCTCAACAGCTCGTCGATGTCTCGCCACCAGAGCGAGCGGCTGTTGTGGAACGTGCGCTCGGTGGGTCCCATCGGTCCGGCGCCGTTCACCTTCCGCGGCCACGTGGACTCTTCCTTGTAGACGTGCTGGTCCCATCCCCGGGAGCGGCACCAGGCGATCTCGGCGTGGAGCTTGGGCACGAATCGGTCGCCGTGGATGGTGGTGTTCGGCCGGATCTCACCCCCCTGGCGGGCGGCTTGGTACGGGACCCGCCAGTCCTCGCCGTACACCCCTTCCAACCACTTCTCATAGTCCCTTGGGGCCGGGTAGGGGACTCCGCGCACCTCCACCCATCCCAGGTTGTGCAGGAACCAATCGGGGAAGCTCGACCGTGGGCACCAG
>JAFDJI010000076.1 GCA_019307545.1 Deltaproteobacteria bacterium
ATCCGCCCGGAATCGGGGGGGCCAGGACCCTGACCTCGAGTCAGAACCCGAAGTCTATGATCACGCTTCCGCGGTCCGGATCGTCCTCTTGGTCCCTCTCCTGTTCGGGGCGGGGCGGAGGCTCCTGGGGCACCTCGATTCGCAGGGGGACATAGCCCCCGTCGCGGTGCTCCTCGCGCTGTTCGCGAATCCTCTTGATGATGTAGGCGTCCAGCATCACTGGCTCCACCACCCTCCACCAAAACTTTAGCACCGGGCCCCCCAACAACAAGGGGCACTATGTAAACGCTTGTCCGGTGGGGTCGTGTTCCGCAGTGGCCGAACAACCCGTGCCCTCCGCCCTCAGGAGTCCTCGCGGGTCACGAGTCGTCGCGCGTGCGCCGTGAGCAGTTCGTAGAGCGCCACGACGTCTGCGAGCCCCGCATCGGCGAGCGCACGGCGATGGCGCTTGAGGGTGGCCTCGTCGCCGCGTGCCACGGGTCCGGTGAGGGCGGTCGAGGGGTCGTCGCTCGCGTTGCGCAGCGACTGGACGGCCAGGGGGGCGAGGATGGAGGGGGCTTCTGCGGCCGGGACACCTGCTGCGGTCAGGACGCGGGCGGCCTCCGCCAGGAGCACGGTGGCGAAGTTCCCCGCCATGACGGCCGAGGCATGGTAGAGCCGCCGGTCCCCGGGTACCAGGAACGGTCGCATTCCCAGCGACGTGGCCACGGAAGTGGCAGCCGCCACCGCCGCCGAATCGCCTGCCACCGCCGCCGGGACGCCCGTCAGATCGGGGAGGGCCACTTCGGGACCGGGGAAGGTCATCAGCGGGTGGAGGCTCCCCGCCGGTCGGTACGGGCGGAGGACGTCCACTCGACAAGCCCCCGAGCAATGCAGCAGCACCGGGGTGCCCTGGACCCGGGCCGCGGCCTCGGCAATGGCCCCGTCGGGCACGGTGAGCAGGACCACGTCGGCCTCTGGCCACCCGTGCCGCCCCGATGTCGCAACCAGGTGTCCCGCCCTCTCCAACAGGATGGCGAGCGAGCGCCCCAGCCGACCGGGTCCGACGATCCCGATGCGCATGGCGCAGGCTACCGCGCTCGGGCACCGCCGACCACCCGAGCCCCACACGTGTTCCTCCTGTGCTAGCGTCCCGGGCCTCTTGGAGGGGTGCGATGGGGAGCGTGCCCGTACAGCGCCAAAACGAGGACGGGGTGACTACGCTCACCCTCAACCGTCCCGAGCGAAGAAATGCGCTTTCCGCCGAGATGGTCCAGGCGCTGCACGATGCGCTGGATGCGATCGGATGTGACGAATCGGTCCGGGTGGTGGTGCTGACCGGGGCAGGGAAGGGATTCTGTGCCGGCGGGGACCTCGCCGGCGGATTTGGGGCTGCGAGCGGTGTGCTGGAGGCCCACCGGGGCCGGGGGCACTACGCTGAGGTGTTGACGCGGCTCTCCCGGCTTCCCCAACCGGTGATCGCCGCGGTGAATGGGGACGCCCTCGGCGGAGGCTTTGGGCTCGCCATGGCCTGTGACCTGGTGGTGGTCGACCCCGCGGCTCGCATGGGGACACCCGAGATCCGCGTCGGCCTGTTCCCGATGGTCATCCTCGCCGTCCTGCAGCGCAACGCCCCCCGGAAGCCCCTGCTCGAGATGATCCTCGACGGGCAGCGCATCGATGCCCAGCGGGCCCTGGAGCTGAACCTCGTGAATCGGGTATCGGCGGAGGGCGCAGCCCTGCAGGAGGCGGTTGACCTGGCGCGTCGCCTGGCGGCCCGCTCCCCCGCCATCCTTGCCCTGGGCAAAGCCGCGTTCTACCGGGTCGCAGACCTGCCATTCGAGGACGCCCTCGCGTACCTCAACACCCAACTCACCCTCAACCTGCTCACCGAAGACGCCATGGAGGGTATCGCCGCCTTCCTGCAGAAACGCCAGCCGCAATGGAAGGGACGGTAGATGGCTGCGTCCGGGTTCGACCGGGTACTCATCGCCAACCGAGGCGCGCTCGCACGTCGCCTCATTCGCTCTTTCGCGGAGGAAGAGGTGGAGACGGTATCGGTGTTCCACGGTCCGGACGTGGATCAGCCGTGGGTCGAAGAGGCCGACTACGGGGTCTACCTCAACGGCCAGACGGTCGCCGAGACCTACCTGCATACCAACCGGGTGGTCGGCGCGGCGCTCGACGCCGGGTGTGACGCAGTCCACCCGGGAAGCGGCTACCTCGGGGAGAGCCTGGAGTTCCACGGAGCCGCCGAGCGGGCCAACGTGGGCATCGTCGGGACCGACACCCAGCTCCTGCGGCGGATCGGTAGTCGCTTCGAACTCCACCAGAAGGTCCGGTCGCTCGGCATCGCCACCATCCCGTGCTCGGAGGACATTCCAGACGGCTCCGACATGGAGCGGATCGCCAACACCGCCGACCATCTGGGCTACCCGGTGGACGTACTGTCCTCGTTTGCCCCCGTCTCGTGGCGGGCCGCGAGCCGCGAGGCCCTCCCAAACGTTGTGGCAGCAGTGCGGGACGAGGGGGAGCGTCTGGCCCAGGACCGCACCGTCTATCTACAGGGACGCGCCAAGGGTCAGCACACCTTGGGCTCGATCGTGGTGGCGGACCGACATGGGAGCCTGATCCACCTCGCCAACTTCGCGGACTCCATCAGTCTCCACGGGCGGTGGTGGTTGGCGGAGTTGGGGCCGTCGGTGGCATCCGAGGTGTTGCAGGGCAAGGTGGCGGAGTATTCCCTGACCATCGCCAAAGCCGTTGACTGGGAGGGAATCGGGGTGATGCGGTGGGCGGTCACCCCGAGCGGCGCCACCTACTTCGTCGGGGTGAGCCTGAGCCTCCCCGCCCCCTACCTGCTCATCGAGCAATTGCTCGGCGTCGATCTGGTACGCACCCAGGTGCGCCTCTTCCAGGGGGAGTGGCTCGGATGGGAGCACCACGACGTCTCCCTGGAACGGCATGGGCTCATGTTGCGGCTGATTCACATCGATCCCGCCGACGGCAGTCGCCCCGAGGGGACCCTGGAGCGCTTCCAGCTTCCCGACGACGTCCTCTGTGAACCCGGCACCCTCGAGGGACTGCTCTGCACCCTCGAGACCGACCCGGTCCTGGCAGAGATGGTGGTGGTGGGGCCCACGCGCCAGGCCGCGCTGGTCAAGGCGCGGGCAGCGGTGGAGCGAACAGCGATCGAGGGTGTGAAGACCAACCGTGAAGCGCTGCTCGCCCTCTTCGACCAGGAGACCTTCTGGCGCGGCGAGTACGACGTCGACACCCTCCCTGCGCTGTTGGAGTGAGGTGGGATGGGCGGATACCGCGTCGAGCGTGTGGCTGAGATGATTCATCGGGAGCTGGCCCAACGCCTCTTGGTGGAGGTCAAGGACCCCCGGCTCGTACCGATCTCCATCACCCAGGTTCAAGTCACCCGGGACCTCAGCCGCGCGACGGTCGACTTCATGCCTCTGGGGGGAGGGGAGGTGAGCGAAGACCTGCGCCAGGCGCTGGACGACGCGGCACGCACGTTGCGCGGACCCATCGGGCGAGCGCTGCGACTGCACCACTCCCCGGAGTTGGTGTTCCGCCACGACACGCACACGGAGGAGGCTTTCCGGGTGACCCGCATCCTCGAAGAGCTGGCGGCCGCCCAAGAACCCGGGGGCGAAGAGTAGTGCGTCCCGCCTTCCTGGTGATCGACAAGCCGGCGGGTATCACCTCCCATGACGTCGTCGCGGCCGTTCGCGCGGTCACGGGCATCGCCAAGGTCGGTCACACCGGCACCCTCGACCCCTTCGCCACCGGAGCGCTGCCCCTGGCCTTGGGTCCGGCCACCAAGCTCATCCAGTTCGTGGACGAGTCGGTGAAGGTCTACGATGCGGTCATCGCCTTTGGGGCCCAGACCGATACCGGAGACCCCTCGGGCAAGGTGGTGCGCGAAGCACCGAAGCCCTGCGTGGACCTGGCGGAGGTGCTGGAAGTGGTGCGCGGGTTCGTCGGCGAGCGCATGCAGAAACCACCGGCGTACAGTGCGGTGAAAAAGGGGGGCAAGCCGCTCTACTACTACGCCCGAAAGGGCGAGCCGGTGGAAGTCCCGGCACGGCCCATCACGATCCACGACATCGATGTGCGCCACTACGATCAGGATACGCTGCGGGTCGTCATCCGTTGCAGCCGGGGTACCTACGCTCGAGTCCTGGCGGACGAGGTCGCGGCGGCGCTCGGGAGCGCCGGCCACCTGGCGGCGCTGGAGCGTCCTCGAAGTGGACCCTTCTACCTCGAGGATGCCATCGACATGGCACGCCTCGCGGTCCTCGCCGCCGCCGAGCCCGGACACACCTGGGAGGAGGTGCTCCTCCACCGCAGCCGCAAGGGAGAGCGGGTGCCGTGGAAGCGCCGCGAGGAAGTGCTGGAGGCGCTCGCTCCCTGGATGCGACGCCCCCTGGACGTGCTCAAGCACCTCCCCCTTGCCGACCTCCGCGCCACGGATGCCCGCCGGGTGGCGCGCGGCGGTCCACCGCCCCCCCCGCCTCCCGGATGCGGCATCGGGGACCGCTATCTGCTGGTGCACGGCGACGAACTCATCGCGGTTGCCGAGAGCACCATCCACGGCCCGTCGACCCTCCGGGTGGTCGGCCAATCTTGACGAAGCCCTTGGGACGGGGCATAGAGCCGGGCCTACATGCATGCCGGCTTCTGCGGGAGCGGCGGGAGGGTCAATAGGTGACCCGCTACGCCATGCCCACCCCCCTGCGGATGCCGGGACTTTGGAGAGAATGACATGGCGTTTTCCGCAGCGCGCAAGAACTTGATCGTCGAGGAGTACAAGCTCCACGACGGCGACACCGGCTCCCCCGAGGTGCAGGTGGCGTTGCTGACCGAGAGGATCAAGTACCTGACCGACCACTTCAAGCAGCACAAGCAGGACTTTGCGTCCCGGCGCGGTCTGCTGAAGCTCGTCGGGCAGCGGCGCAAGTTGCTCAAGTACGTGAAGACGGTCGACCCGAGCCGATACCAGTCGCTGATCAAACGACTGGGTCTGCGGCGGTAGGCTCTCGAAACGTCTCTGGCGCGGCCCGACACCCCCAGTCGGGGGCCGACGACCGCGCCCGGTTCTATGACAATCCCGATTCCACGACGTAGTGGCCCCTTCACAGGTCTCCGCGGGCTGAGCGCGGTGTCTTCATTGGCCCATCGCTCATTCCGAGTGGCCCTGTGAGCTTCTGACGGCGCTGCGACGACCGTGGATCGGTTCCCAACCGGGGCACGAGCCCCAAGAAGAGGAATCTTGAAACACGTAGTGAAGACCGTCGAGATCGGCGGCAAGACCATTGAGTTCGATACCGGGAAGTACGCGAAGCAGGCCGGCGGTGCCGTGATCTGCAGCTGTGGGGACTCCCGCGTCCTGGTGACCGCGGTCACCGGGAACGCCGAGCGTCCCTTCGACTTCCTCCCCCTGACGGTGATGTACCAGGACCGCAACGGTGCCTATGGGACCATCCCCGGCAGCTACTTCAAGCGAGAGGGGCGCTCTGACGAGCGGGAGACCCTCATCTCGCGGATGATCGACCGGCCCATCCGGCCGCTCTTCCCCAAGCACTTCCGTCGCGAAATGCAGATCATCGCCACGGTGATGTCCTTCGACCGGGACAACGAGACCGATGTGCTCGCCATGTGCGGCGCTTCGGCGGCGATGTACATCTCCGATGCCCCGTTCTCCCAACCGGTCGCCGGGGTGCGGGTCTGCGAGATCGACGGTGAGTTGGTGCTCAACCCTGGGTACGATGACTGGGAGAAAGCAACCATCAACCTGGTCTTCGCGGGCACGGCCGACGCCATTACCATGGTCGAGGGGGAATGCCAGGAGGCCCAGGAGGACCGGATCCTCGACGCGCTGGAGCTTGCACACCAGGCCATCAAGGAGATCGTGGCCGTCATCGAGGAGTTGCATGCCGAGGTGGGCAAGCCCAGGATCGAGGTTGCCCCGGCGCCCGAGCCCGACGCGAAGGTGGCAGCGGCGATCGAGGCCATCGCGCCGGAGGCCATTCGCGCAGCGGCGGCCACCGAGGGCAAGCACGAGCGGTCGGCCGCGCTGAAGGTCGCCCGCAATGAGGCGATCGCTGGGCTCGTGGAGGGCGTGGACGATCCGGACGAGGCCAAGGCCATCGCTGGTGACGCCAAGAAGGTCTGGAAGGCGATCGAGAAGGCGTCCATGCGCCAGACGGTCATCCAGACCGGCAAGCGCATCGACGGTCGCGCCACCGACGAGATCCGGGACATCTGGATCGAGGTCGGGGTCGCGCCCCGAGCGCACGGTTCCGCCATCTTCACCCGCGGCGAGACCCAGGCCTTCGTGACCCTGGCCATGGGGACCGACCTCGATGCCCAGCGGCTGGAGATCCCCACCGGGCGGGCCGAACGCCGGTTCATGCTCACCTACAACTTCCCGCCCTACTGCACGGGCGAGGCCTACATGATCCGCGGTCCCAAGCGGCGCGAGGTGGGCCATGGTGCGTTGGCGAGGCGAGCCGTCCTCCAGGTGCTCCCCACGAAGGAGGACTTCCCCTACGTGATGCGGTCCACCGCCGAGATCATGGAGTCCAACGGGTCCTCCTCGATGGCGACGGTGTGTGGCACCACCCTGGCGCTCATGGACGCCGGGGTACCCATCAAGGCCCCGGTGGCAGGCATCGCCATGGGCCTGGTGAAGGAGGGTGACGACTACGCAGTCCTCTCGGACATCCTCGGCGCCGAGGACCACCTGGGCGACATGGACTTCAAGGTCACCGGCACTACAGAGGGCATCACCGCCTTCCAGATGGACACCAAGATCGCGGGCGTGACCCGCGAGGTGATGAAGAAGGCGATGGAGCAGGCGAAGGCCGGGCGGGTGCACATTCTGGGCGAGATGGCCAAGGTCATCGCCGAGCCGCGGTCGGAAATGTCACCGCATGCGCCCCGGATCACCACCATCCACATCAAGCCGGACAAGATCCGCGACATCATCGGCCCCGGCGGCAAGGTCATTCGCAGCATCCAGGACACCTGCACGGTGAAGATCAACGTCGACGACAGCGGTCGGGTCGACATCGCTTCGGTCAGTGGCGACAACACCGACAAGGCGCTGGCGATGATCCGTGAGATCACCCAGGAAGCCGAGATCGGCGCGCTGTACGTGGGCGTGGTGAAGCGGATCGTCGACTTCGGCGCCTTCGTGGAGATCTTCCCTGGCACCGACGGCCTCATCCACATCAGCCATCTCGCCCACGAGCGCGTGGGCAAGGTGACCGACGTGCTGAACGAGGGCGACGAGGTCCTGGTCCGGGTGATCGACGTCGATCGGGCCGGCAAGATCCGCCTCTCCCGCAAGGAAGCGCTGGACGCTAGTGCGTAGCAGGCTGCTCGGCAGCCACAGCACCCGGCCGGCCGCGAGTTTCGCGGACGGCCGTGGTGCGTATGCATCTCACGATGCGAACAGGTACGCTTCGCGTGCTCAGGCGCACTCGCGCGCTGCTTGGGAGGCGAAATGAAGCTCGAGTTCCTCGGAGCGGCCGGCACTGTGACTGGCTCTCGCACCCTGGTCACCGTCGGGAACACGAAGCTGCTCGTGGACTGCGGGCTGTTCCAGGGGTTCAAGGAGCTGCGCCTGCGCAACTGGGATCGCCCGCCCTTCGACCCAGGCGCCCTCGACGCCGTGGTCCTCACCCACGCCCACCTGGACCACTCGGGCTGGATTCCGCGCCTGGTGAAGGAGGGCTTCACGGGGCCCATCTACAGCACGCCCGGGACCCATGGGCTGTGTCGCCTGCTGCTGATGGACAGCGGCTATTTGCAGGAGGAGGACGCGGCGCACGCGAACCGTGACGGCTACTCGCGGCACCAACCCGCCCAGCCCCTGTACACCCAGGACGACGCCGAGCGGTCGCTGGGTCAGTTCCACGATCTCCCTTGGGACACCCCGCTCAACCTGAGTGACGACGTCGAGGTCTCCCTGCTCCCGGCGGGCCACATCCTCGGCGCCTCCATGGTGCGCCTGCGGAACGGCGACCGGACGGTGGTGTTCAGCGGCGACCTGGGTCGTCCGCGGGAGCTGATCATGGAGGCACCACGCCGGGTGGAGCACACCGATTGGCTGGTGCTGGAGTCCACCTACGGCGACCGACTACACAGCGACGGGGACCCCCTCGACCAACTCAGCGAGGTGGTGGTTCGCACGATGGAACGGGGAGGCACCCTGCTGATCCCCTCCTTCGCCGTCGGCCGCGCCCAGTCGCTGCTGTGGGCGATCCGCGTCCTGAAGGCGCGTGGGACCATCCCCGACGTCCCGGTGTACCTCGACAGCCCGATGGCAGTGAACTCGACCGAGCTGTACGTCCAGAACGCGGCGGCGCATCGCCTGACACCCGCGCAGGCGAAGGGACTCTGGGAGGACGTGCGCCTGGTCCACACCGCCGAGGAATCAAAGAAGCTGGATCGGCGGAAGGGCCCGATGATCATCATCTCGGCGGCTGGCATGCTCACCGGCGGGCGGGTGTTGCACCACCTGCGCACCTTCGCCGGAAGTCACCGCAACACCCTGCTGTTCTCCGGGTTCCAGGCCGGTGGTACCCGTGGCGCGCAGATCCTCCGCGGTGCCAAGCGCGTCAAGGTGCACGGCAAGTACGTGGACATCGATTGTGAGGTGGCGCGCCTCGATGCGTTCTCCGCCCACGCCGACCGGGACGAGATCCTGGAATGGTTGGAGGGCTTCTCCGAGCCGCCCCTGCACGTGTACCTGAACCACGGCGAGCCCCACGCTTCCGAGGCCCTACGCCAGGAGATCCAGGACCGCCTCGGCTGGTCCTGCACCGTGGTCGGCGACCGATCGTCCGCGCAGCTCGGTGAGTCGCTCGGGAAGCGCGCGGCGGTCGCCAACCGGATCCCCGTCCTCAGCCAGGAGGTGCTCGAGGAGCGACGCGCCCGGCTGGCGCAGACCCGGGCCTATGTCCGGGCGGATCACGACGCGGCGTTCCTGCAGCGCGACGATCAACGCGCCACCCGGTTGTTGCTCGAGTACCTCAAGGTGGAGCGCGGCCTGGAGGACCATGACATCCACTCCACGGTGGTGGTGTTCGGGTCCGCCCGAACAGAGGAGGGCTCACACTGGTACGAGGAAGCGCGTGCGTTCGGTCGCCTCGCCTCGGCGGAGTCGCTGGTCGACCACGAGCGGGCGGTGGTGATCACCGGCGGCGGCCCAGGGATCATGGAGGCCGCAAACCGGGGCGCCTTCGAGGCCGGCTACCCGACCATCGGGCTCAACATCACGCTGCCGCACGAGCAGGCCCCGAACGCCTACGTCACCCCGAACCTGTGCTTCCAGTTCCGCTACTTCGCGGTGCGCAAGATGCACTTCCTGCGGCGGGCACGCGCCCTCATCGCGTTCCCGGGCGGGTTCGGAACCCTGGACGAACTGTTTGACGCGCTGACCCTCATCCAGACCGGCAAGATGCCGGAGATCCCGGTGGTGCTGGTGGGGCGGGACCACTGGAACCGGGTGGCCGATATCCCCTACCTGGTGGAGGAAGGGCTGATCTCCCCGGAGGACGCCCGGCTCGTCCAGTACACGGACAGTGGCGCTGGCGCCTGGGACATCATCCGGCGGCACTACCAGAAGCGGGGTCGGCCGACGCACTGGCACGAGTAGGCGTCCCGGTTCTCGCGCTCGTGTCGGGGGGCGTAGCGGCGCGCCGGCAGCAGTACGGGCTACTGACTCGATGCGGTGCTCCCCCTGGGGGCTACGCACCCCCGAACTCGAGCACGACCTTCACGAGGATCTGCTGCCCCGCGAGCACGGGAATCGCATCGTCCGCGGTCGCAGAATGTCGCGTCAACTCGTGGGTAGTATAGAGGCCGCCGTTGGACATCTGCTGGGGGAGGTGTGCAGCTGAAGTCGGGCAATCCGCGGGAGACACATCTGGGGGACAGTAGCCGACGCCTGTGCCGACCCATTGCACCGAGCTATCGCGCTGGGCAGTGATGTGACCTTCGAGCACCAACGTGTGGTCTGCCTGGACGGGGGTAACGGAGAGGGTTTCGGAGACCCAGCCCAACTCCTCGCGAGGGTCCGAAGGCTCGACGATCTGGCACAAAGTCCTGTAGGACGGTCCCTCGCACGGCTGGTCGGCGGTGGTGCTGAGCGTCAGATCCTTCCCAACCCACACCTCCCATCGTCCAACCGCCCGCTCGCGCGCCAGGATTGTCCCGAGACGGTGCGGTGGGTCGGTGAAGTCGTTGTCGAACTCGCGCCGGGCCACCGTGGTGCCATCCGGGTCCCGCACCTCGAGGGTCCAGTGACCCTGGACGGTCACCGTGGCCCTGTGCGCCCCACTCGGCGCCTGGGCTTCAGCCACCTGCGCCACCTCGCTGACCGGCACCACCACCTTCGCCGCTGGCACCGCCTCGCCCACCGGCTCTGCCTCACGCACCCCCCCGCCACACGCCAGCGCCGCCAGCGTCGCGAGCCACCACCACCGAATGCTGGCCATGAGCTTTCCTCCGACTTCCTCGGACTACCCAACAAGTTGGCCTCGAACGCTTCAACGTTACCCTATCGCTGCCGGCTCGGGTAGGATGAATGGACCCCCGCATCCGTAGATTGGGTGCGACGGGGGCCTTGCCCCAGGCCAGTCTCGTGCCTCAGCTCCGAATTACTGCGTGTGCCCCGACATTGGGGTTCGCGGCCCTGGCCGC
>JAFDJI010000496.1 GCA_019307545.1 Deltaproteobacteria bacterium
CATCGAGGACCCGAGCGGCTACATCTTCACCTGGCTCGTCGGCTACTCCGCGCTCCTCGGCCCCATCGGCGGCATCCTGATCGCCGACTACTTCCTGCTGCGGCGCACCGTCTTCGACCTCGACGGGCTGTACCGTCACCAGGGCCCCTACACCTACCGACGGGGCTTCAACCCGGTCGCCATCTTCGCCTTCGTCCTCGCGGTCCTGCCCAACCTGCCGGGCTTCCTGCACCAGATCGGGGTAATCGGGAGCTTCCCGGCCCTCGGGGCCTTCGACCGCATCTACACCTACGCCTGGTTTGTCGGTTTCCTGCTCGCAGGCACCTTGTACCTGGTCCTCATGAAAATCTGGGAGGCTTCCAAATGATCCCGAACTTCTCTGCCACGTCCTACGACTTCACCGAGTACATCCCGGCCACGAACTTCATCGGCGGGGAGTGGTGCGAGGCGAGCGGAACGGAAAGCCTGCCGGTGATCAACCCGCGCTGGGGCAAGCCCATGTCCAGCGTCCGCTTCTCCACCGCGGCAGACGTCGACACCGCGGTGAAGGCGGCGCAGGCGGCGTTCCAGGACTGGAAGCAGTGGCCCATCCGCGAGCGTGCCCACGTCGCCTACAAGGCCCGGGAGATCATGCACCGCGACTTCGAGGAGCTTTCCTGGCTGTTGTCCCACGAGAACGGCAAGGTCATCGCTCAGGCCAGGGCCGAGGTGGCGAAGGGCATCGAATGCCTGGAGAACGGCTGCTCCCTGGCCAACATGGCCGCCGGGGGCAAGCTGGAGGTAAGCCGCGGTGTCGACTGCGAAGTTCGTTACGAGCCGCTGGGCGTGGTCGCGGGGGTCACCCCCTTCAACTTCCCCTTCATGGTGCCCTTGTGGATGCTTCCGCAGGCGTTGGTGGGTGGCAACGCCTTCATCCTCAAGCCGTCGGAGCAGGTGCCCCTCTCCGCGTTGAAGATCGCCGACATCTTCCAAGAGGCCGGGTTGCCGGACGGGATCCTCAACCTGGTCCAGGGCGGTCGCGAGGTGGTCGAGGCCATGTGCGACCACCCGGACATCAAGGCCCAGGGCTTCGTGGGATCCACCACGGTGGCGAAGCTGGTCTACGGTCGGTCCTGCAACACCGGCAAGCGCGCCCTGTGCCTGGGCGGTGCCAAGAACTACCTCCTGGTGGTGCCGGACGCCGACCTCGAGGTCACCGCCAGCAACGTGGCCGCCTCCTTCACCGGCTGCTCGGGGCAGCGGTGTATGGCCGCCGCGGTGATGGTGGGCATCGGGGACGTGGACCACATCATCGACGAGGTCGCCCGCCGAACCGCCGCCCTGAAGACCGGCACCGACCTGGGCCCCATCATCAGCGAAGCCGCGGTGGAGCGCATCACCGGCATCATCGACCAGGCCGAGGAGATGGGCGCGACGATCCTGGTGGACGGCCGGAAGGTCCGGCCCAGCGAGGAGGGCTTCTGGCTGGGGCCGACGGTCATCGATCACGCCACCACCGAAATGCGCGCCGCCACCGAGGAGATCTTCGGGCCGGTGCTCACCATCCTCCGGGTGGACACCCTGGAAGAGGCGATCGCCCTGGAGAACGCCATCCCCTACGGCAACGCGTCCTCCATCTACACCACCAGCGGCGGCATCGCGCGCCGGGTGATGGGCGAGGTAGACGCCGGGATGTGCGGAGTGAACATCGGGGTGCCCGTTCCGCGAGAGCCCTTCGGTTTTGGCGGGTGGAACGACTCCAAGTTCGGCCACGGCGACATCACCGGGTGGGACGGATTCCGCTTCTGGACCCGACCCCGGAAGATCACCACCAAGTGGGCGCTCCAAAGGGACGAGACCTGGATGGGCTGACCGGAGGTAGACTCCCTCCTCAATGCGGGAGTCACAGATGAACAGCCAGGAAATGGTCGACACGTGCCTGCGGCACACCCTGTACACCTGGGCCGCCACCGGAAAGGTGTCCCCCCTTCCCGTCGCCCGCGCGGAGGGGATCTACTTCTGGACCCCGGAAGGCAAGCGTTTCATCGACTTCAACAGCCAGTTGATGAGCGTGAACATCGGCCACAGCCACCCGAAGGTGATCGCGGCCATGAAAAAGGCGCTCGACGGGCTGATCTACGTGTACCCGGGCACGGCGACCGCGGCGCGCGCTCGTCTGTCGAAGCGCCTCGCCGAGTTGGTGCCTGGGGACATCAACACCTTCTTCTTCACCCTAGGGGGTGCGGAGGCGGTCGAAAACGCCATCCGGGCGGTACGCCAGTACACCGGCAGGTCGAAGATCCTCGCCCGGTACCGGAGCTACCACGGCGCCACCAACGCCTGCATGCAGCTCACCGGCGACCCTCGCCGCATCCCCAACGAGCCCGGGATGCCCGGGGTGGTCCACGTGATGGACCCCTGGCCCTACAACTACTCCTTCGGGGACACCGACGAGGAGATCACCGCCAACAACCTCACCTACCTGGAAGAGGTCATCCAGTACGAGGGTCCGGACCAGATCGCCGCCATGTTCATCGAGACGGTGACGGGCACCAACGGCATCCTCCCTCCCCCGAAGGGCTACCTGCAGGGCCTTCGCAAGCTGCTCGACAAGTACGGCATCCTCCTGGCATGCGACGAGGTGATGTGCGGGTGGGGACGCACCGGGAAGCTCTTCGCCTTCGAGCACGGCGACATCGTCCCCGACGTGCTCACCATGGCCAAGGGGCTGACCTCCTCCTACATCCCGCTGGGCGCCATGGGGGTGAGCGACCCCATCGCCCAACACTTCCGCGAGAACGTGTTCTGGGGAGGCCTCACCTACAACTCCCACGCCTTCGCCCTCGCCACCGCAGAGGCGGTGCTGGACGTGCTCCTCGGGGAGGGGCTGGTGGAGAACGCCGCCCGGATGGAGTCGGTCATGCGGGCCGAGATGGACCGCCTCACCGACAAGCACCCCTCGGTGCGAGGCGGTCGGTGCATCGGGCTCTTCGGGATGGTCGACCTGCAGCGCAACAGCCAGGGCGACCCCATGGCCCCCTACAACGGGTCCCACCCGGCGATGCTGGCCCTTAACGCCCACTTCCAGCAGCAGGGGCTGTTCACATTCATCCGGTGGGGCAGCTTCATGTGCAACCCGCCGCTGTGCATCACCGAGGCGCAGTTGCTCGAAGCCTTCGAGATCATCGATCGCGGGCTCGACATCACCGACGAAGCGTTCGAAGGGTAGAGACGCCCGGGATCAGCCCACCACGCGTGGGAGCGGCCGGTCGCGCAGGATGTCGATCGGGTCGTCCTGGGCCCACCAGAGCAACTGGGCCACGGACCCCGGCGCAAGCGTTGGCGGGCCGCCGAAGGGCAGGTGGTTCTCCCCACACAGGGTATGGAACACGCGCCGGATGTCGTCTTCACCAGTGAGGGGACCGAGGTGGATCAGCATGTAGGCCGGGTCCAGCATGCTCGCGGTCCCCAGGCGGTACCAGGGGTCCTGCACTGAATCGTGCCCGATCCCGACCTGCGCTCCAGCCGCCCAAAGCTCGTCCACCCGGGTGAGGCCCCGGCGCCGCGGGTACCCGTCGTAGCGCCCCTGCAGCACCGCGTTGTCCAGGGGATTGGCCACCACCTGGACCCCGGACTCCACCACCAGGTCGATCACCTTTGCGGCGTAGGGGTTGGGGTAGCTGTGCAGGGCCGTGCAGTGCCCCGCGACCACCCGCCCCTCAAAGCCCCGGTCCATTGCCTCCGCACACGCGACCTCCAGGTTGCGTGAGCCCGGATCGTCCGTCTCGTCGCAGTGCAGGTCGACCATGAGGTCGAGCCGTTCGGCGAGGTCGAAGGCCAGCCGC
>JAFDJI010000497.1 GCA_019307545.1 Deltaproteobacteria bacterium
TGTGGAGCACCGCGTTGCGGGTGTCTCGGGCGGGAGCCTCGACATAGGCGACCACCGCTTCCTTGACCTGGGATGCGTACGCCTGGAAGGTGTTGACGGTGATGGCGCTCGCCAACTCGCCGGCCTTTCGGCCCCCGACTCCGTCCGCCACCACGAACACGCCGCACTCGTCCGCGGCCAGCAGCGAGTCCTCGTTGTGTTTTCGCTTGAGTCCGACGTCGGTACGGGCGTGGAACTTGAGCATCGTTTCCTCGGGAATGGGGCCCTTTATCCCAGAGTGGTAGCGCGACCACGTGCGCCGCCGTTCTGTGCTGCCTGGATCAGTCCACTCGCAACGGGACCCAACGTACCAGGAACGGTTCGGCGGAGGGCGCGCCACGGACCACCTCGGTCAGCGTCACCTCCAGGCGCCACTCGCCACCGGGAGAGGCCAGGTCGAGCCGTGGCTCCCAGGACCAGCTTCGCTCCCCGCCCGGACCCAGGCGGGTGTCTTCCACGGTGCGGAAGGGCGGTTCCGCCTCGAGGGTGCGTCCCAGATCGACGGTGAAGACCGACGCCTCGGTGGGTGCTTCCCCCTCCTTGGCGGGTGGGCCGACCAGGGCAGCACGCATCTGCACCGCACGGAACGGGGAGCCGGTGGGAAAGGCATGCCCCGCACCGGTGTTCTGGAGACGAATCGTCGCGACCAGGGGGTCACCGCCCCGGACCAGGTCGACGCCGTCCAGGTGCAGCAGCAGGCTCACCGCCCGGGCCGGACTGGCCGGGAAGGCGTGGTTCGGACCGAGTCGCGCGGCCCCTGCACCGGGCCCCATGTGGCAGTCCTGGCACTGGATCCCCGCGCGGCCCTGTGGAGATCGTTCCCACTCTCCGAACGTGTCATACAGCGGCCTGTCGGCTCCCGGCCAGGTGAGCTGGTGGCAGGGGGCGCAGAAGGCCGAGGTTCGCATCGACGGGCTGTGGGCTACGGGGTGCGGGGCCTCTCCCTCCGGCCGGGCGCCCACCACCTGTCCGTCGCGTATGTGGCAGGCGGCGCAGGTCACCCCCTCTGCATGCAGTGTCGCGTCGTACTCCAGGTTCGGTCTGGCGTCCGGGTCGTTCGGTGCGCCCTCGAGGTACAGGAGCTGATCGGGAGATTGCACGGCGAGGGGGAGATGGCACACCTTGCATGCGGGCATCTGCGCGGCTTCGACGGCGTCTCGGAAGGCGGCGGAGGTCCAGCCGACCGCGTGGGTGCTGGCAGCCCACCCGTCGTGAGCCCCGTAGTGGCACGCGTTGCACCCCTGGGCGCTGAGGTTCGCCAGACCTTCGGGAATGCGACCGAGGTCCACCGGCAGACCATCGGGGAACAGGTCGGTGACCTCGGGCCGCGGTGGCGCCTCCGGCACCGCGTCGGGAGGTTCGGGGGAGGGGTCCCGGGCCTTTCGCCTCGACCCTCCGGGAGCGGCCGCGAAGACGAGCACGAGCACGCTGAGAAGCAGGCGCCGGGGCACCTAGAAGTCCACCACCGACGGGTCGTCGCCGAGTGCATGCGCGGGAAGGACCACCCGGGTGCCTTCGGGCGCATACAGCGCGAGGTAGGTGGCGTAGTTCTCGGACACCTTCATGACGTACCCGCGGGTCTCGCGGAAGGGGATGTGCTCCACGAAGGCATCCATCGGCATTTCGGTGCCCGTGCCGGTCAGCCAGGCGGACACGTTGTGGGGTCCACCATTGTAGGAGGCCACCGCCAGCGGGTACACGCTGTCGAATCGCCTCATCAGCAGCCCCATGTACTGCAACCCGTAGCCGACCGCCAAGACCGGATCCTCCAGATCGCCCGCTGTGAAGTCGGTGTGGTGGGCACGATCGGCGAGCAGGTGGCCGGTGCGGGGCATGATCTGCATCGCGCCCCGGGCACCCTTCCGGGAGACGGCGTTGGGGTTGTAGGTGCTCTCCTGGCGCATGAGCGCGAGGGTGAGGTACGGGTCGATGTCGTGCGTGCGACCGTGGGACGACACGTAGCTGGCGTGTGCCAGGGGGTAGGTCAACCGCAGCGCCTCCTCTCGCAGCGCCTCGTCCTCCAGGTCCTCGTCCAAGCCGTGGGTGAAGCGAGCGGCATGGTGGTGGTCGCGTACGTAGAGGAACAGGGGCCGCCAGTCGTCCTGCTCCATGCGCATCCCCACGGCGACGGCGTGGTTCGGCCGAGACCGATAGCGGAGCGCCTCGAACCAGTCCTCGTAGAACTCGGCGAAGGCGGGTCCGGCGAGGTCGTGGAGCCCCACCGACGCCAAGTCGTGCAGGGCTGGCAACTGGGGCCACGATTCCTCGTACTTCTTGGCAAAACGGTACAGCTCCCGCTCGGCCTCCTCCTCGTCGAACAGGAAGCTGGTCCGGTAGGACGGTGGGGGAGCCAGCAGGTCCTGCAGGACCACGGGTGACGGCTCCGGGACATCGTTCACCGGTCCCACCCGCATGGGCCAGGACAGCCTGCCGAAGGCGGCGCTTCCATCGAACAGTACCGCCGGGGTGAAGCGGGCCACGGGGACGGACGCTGCCACCTGTGGTACTTCCGCGGGGTAGGAGGCTTCCACCGGGACGAGGGGGGCGGGGAACGTGGGGAGGGCAGGCCCGGGCCAACGCCCATCACGAGCGAACGGGCGCGTGTTGGGAAGCGCGTCCTTCTGGTGGACCAGCAGCGCGTACCAGGAATCGGGGTCATTCTCCAGGATCCAGGCACGGTCCTCGGCCACGTCCTCGGGCCGGTCGAGGTCATCGAGGGCACGTGAACGCCAGTACCGCGACGCGGAGAGGTAGCTGCGATTTCGGCGGATGATTTCGTCGAACCGGGTCACCGAGTCATCGAGCTGACCGCCCATGTAGGAGGAGAAGGCCGCCTCGTACCGACCCCGGCGCCCCGTCCACCCACCACGCGCGGCCACCCGATCGTATTGGGCGGTGGCCTCCTCGTAGCGACCCGCCAGCATCAGGGTGCGTCCCACGTCCTCCTGGCTGTATCGCCAGTGACGGGTTCGACCGTGTTTGGCCTGGGCCTGCAGCGCGACGTCCGACGCCCGGCCGTACTCGCCCCCCCGGCCCAGGGTGCGGTACAGGCTCCAGGCCGTGTCCCCGGTTGGGTGGCGGTCGTACTCCGCCTGGTACTGCTTGGCCAAAAAGGCCCAGTTCCGCGTGCGCCAGCCGAACACTTCGGCCTGGGCCTTCATCCACCACCGGAGGCGCGGGTCGTCCTCGGCGCGCCGGGTGAGCTCCTCCCAGACTTCCCAGGCCTCATGCCGCCTTCCGGCATCGCGCAGGGACATGGCGCGCAGCTTGAGGGACATGGTGTCGTCGGGAAGGGTGGCGCCCTCCACTCCCTGCTCGGCGAGGAGCGTCAGCAACTCTTCGGCATAGCGCCCGGTGAGGGGAACGGTGTGCTCGACCGCCAGCTCCCGCAGGCGCTTGACGGCTCCCTCCGGAGCGTGCTCCACCTCCCATTCTGCGAGCTGCAGCTCGATCTGCTCGGTGATCGGAGCATCCTCATGCTCGGCGTCGTACTGTTCTGCCGCCTCCAGTGCCTGGGAGGCGCGTCCCAGCCGCACCCAGGCGGGGGCGGCGATGCGCAAGCATGCATCCGCGTGGGGACCCTCGGGCCAGCGCTCCCGGTACCGCTCGCACTCCCGGATGGCGACCCAGGGCTTGCCGCGCTCCAGATCCTGCTCCGCTTCGTAGAAGGACGCCCACGGTGCGAGAGGGCCTCCGGCGACTCGGACCTTGGTGATCGCCTCCGAGGCTGCGTTGTGCCGGCCATCCTCGCGGTGGAGCATGCCAATCAGGAGCCACACCGCAGTAGGCTTCCGCGGCGTTCAGGGTGCGCTCCGTGTCTCCAGCCCTCATGTGGGCCCGGATCTCGGCCAGGGTCACCGGGGCGGTGCGGAGAGCACCGAGACTTCGCGGGAGAACCGAGAACGATGAGCCGGGGGACGACGTCGGGGTGAGCGCTGTCGACGAGTGGGAGATCGACGAGTGGGAAACGCCACCCTCGGCAGGTACCACCAGCGAAGCGATCGCCAACGCACCCAGGGTCGCCCGCACGAAGAGTTGACGCTGCTTGACCTTGCTCGTGAATTTCATTGCGGCCTGGAGAGCGACCCCCACTCCCCGGGACATTGTGCCATGTGGGTGGTTCCCATGCATGATCAGATGCCCCGTCACCCCTCGAGGCGCCAGGTTGGCGAACGGCGCCGGACCCACTAAGAGAGCGCTCGTGGGCGCTTGACGCCCTGG
>JAFDJI010000498.1 GCA_019307545.1 Deltaproteobacteria bacterium
GCTCTTGGAGGTCGTCGATGCGCTCTCGCGCCTCCTCGTCGGTCAGATCACCGCCGCGGAGATCGCGCACCAGCTCCTCCACCTGGGTCTCCAGGTCGGTGGGGAGCGCCACCTCGAACTCCTCGTCCAGCGCGGCCACTCGCTCCTCGAGCCGCACGCCCTCTTCCTGGACCGGGGTCTCCGGGTCGGATCCTGCCAGCGCGCCTGGGCGCTGGGGGAGGAGCAGCACTGCAGCCGCCACCAGCGCCGCCACCGGAAGCCATCGGGAGCGCCGTGGCAGGCGGATCGGAAGCACGCTGCCGAGGGACGACAGCTCGGGCATCCGCGCAGCGAGTTTCTGGAGAACGGCCTGCTGGCTCCAGATGTGGGGCGCTTTCTCGAGGAAGAGCGCCGTGACGAGCAACTCGTCGGTCCCCAGCACCCGGTCCAATACCAGGGCGACCTCCCGGGGACGCAGCCCGGTCCACGCCGCCCCAGCCACCAGGCCGACGAGGAGCCCGAACCCGGCTGCGGTGGCCATGACAATCCAGGGTTCAACCGGAACGGGCCACCAGAGCCGGGACCCCACCGAGAAAACCAGCGCGAGCGCCACCCCGACCCAGGCCCCGTACACGCCACCACGCACCACGTGTCGGGTCCGCAAGCGGCTGCGACCGCGGAGGAGCAACTCCCGGATCTGCCGATAGAGCTGGTCGTCGCGCGGTGGGCGGGGGGGGGGGTGCGCCATGGGGTTCCTTCTGACAAGCCTCCGTCGCCGGGGTTCGGCTGCATGCTTCCCCAACGTATACACCCGCCGGGGGCGTCGTTTCGAAAGGACTTGAATTGTGTGTGAAACCGAGGGGGCACACGACCGGAACCTCCATCCCGGCCGACCCGGCTCTGCTGAATCGTGGCGATGGGGACCCCGCCGCTCTATGAGGAGCGCGGGAGGTTGCGCTGATACCGGAGCTTATAGAGCGCATCGCAGGGGCAACGCGCCAGGTCATGGGGGGACGGCTCCACCTGGGAGACCTCTCCCAGGTGATGGCTGCCCGCTACGGAGACCGGGTGCTCGTCGAGGCGGCGGATGGGCGAGTTGGCCCCCTCGACCGGCTCCGTTGGACCGGCCGCGCCCTGCACGAGGATGTGCGACACCTCGCCGCGGCCTGGCGGGCGGCGAGGTTCCCCACCGGCGCCACCGTCCTGCTGGTGCTCGAGAACCGCGCCGACGTCGTGGTGGTCCTCCTCGCCCTGTGCCGCGCCGGGTTGGTGCCCGCTCCGGTGAACCCCCTACTGAAGCGCGAGGAGATCCAGGCGGTGGCCGAGGCCACCGGCGCCCTGGGGGCGGTCGTCGACCTCGCACGGCTCGACCTGGTTCGGAACGCCATGGGAAGCGTCCGGATCGCGGTCATGGATGGCGAGGCGGATGGTACCTTCGACGTCTCGGGATGGCGCTTTGGACACCCGGGCGCGCGGGCCCCAAAGGGGCGCCTGGATCCCCAGAAGACCGCGATCTACCTCACCACCTCCGGGACGACGGGTCGCCCGAAGGCCGCCGCCCTCACCAGCCGCGGGCTCCTCGCCCCCTTCGCGGTGGTAGCCGCCCTCCCCCTGGGGCGCATCAGGGCTCCACGTGGTGAACGCGACCGCCTGCTGTCCTCCCTGCCCCTCTCCCACGCGATGGGCCTGACGGCCATGCTCGGGTGCCTGTCCGCCGGGGTCCGCTGGATGCACCTCCCCCATTTCCGTGCGGAGAAGGTCCTCGACGCCATCGAGCGCCTCCGTGCCAACGTGTTCGTGGGGGTCCCCACCATGTACGCCGACATGGAGACGGCCGGGGCGGCGGTACGCAATCTGTCGACCGTCCAGCTCTGGATCAGCGCCGCCGACCGGATGTCCGAGGACCGCGCGCGACGCTTCCAGCAGTACGGCGCCATGGTGATGTTGGCCGGTCGCCCCATGGGACCCGCCGCCTTCGTCGACATCTACGGGATGGTAGAGCTCTCGGGGCCCGCAGCGATCCGCCTGTTCCTCCCCTCACCACGCGGGATGTCCTTGCGGACGCCGTTCAGGCTGCTCCCCGGAATGGAGGCGCGGACGGTGGACACGCACGGCGGCGCGACGGGCTTCGGCCGGGTCGGCGAGCTGCAGTTCTGCGGGGTCGGGGTGCTCCGAGAGTACCGCGGCTACGCCCGCGCCGGACCCGACGCCGAGGGCTGGTTCTCGTCGGGCGACCACGGGCAGGTCTGGCCCGGGAAGCTGTTCACCTTCGCCGGGCGACACCGGGATCGGCTCAAGGTCGGTGGTTTCTCGGTGTTCCCGGCGGAAGTGGAGGCGGTCCTCTTGGACCACCCCAACGTCTTCGAGGTCGCCCTGGTGGGGGTCCCGGACGACCGCATCGGCGAGCGACCCGTGGCGGTGGTAGTGCCGTCGGGGCCCGCCTTTGACGAGGAAGCGTTCCTGGAGTGGGCGCGCGAGCAGGTCGCCGGGTACCGCCGCCCCCGAGAGGTCGTGGTGGTCGATGCCCTTCCCCACGGACCGAACAGAAAGCTGGACCGCGACGCGGCCACCGAGATGGCGGTGGAAGCCCTGGCCCGGCGCGCGTAGGCGCTTTTCAGCCTTCCGCCGGCGTCCCCAAGGGCCTCGCGACTACCGACCCATTCGCCGTCTGCGCTTTGCCGCATGTTGGTTCGTATGCGACCTGCGCCTCCGCAACCTGCCGGCCAGCTTGCCATCCGGGCCTGGGCGGCCTACCAATCAGCTCGTCACCCGGGCCTCCGCGCGCCGCTCCGCTCAGCTCGCCATCCGGGCCTCCGCGCGCCGCTCCGGGACCGTCGAGCGAAGGGTGAGTTGCATCCGAACGGCCCGCTCCAGCCGAGCGTCCACGGGTTGGTGAGCCAGACGCCGGGCCGAACGTTCGCTGATGCCAAGGCAGCCAGCCAACTGCGCCGTCGTTCCGCCCGCGTGCGACATCAATCGCGCCGCCACCCGCCGCGCCCCGACCTCGAGGGGGGTCTTCCCGGCGATGGCGGTGCGACCGACAGCAGCCGCGGCTGCGAGGACGATGTCTCGCAAACCAACGTCTCGGAGTACCTCGTCACGGGTCGGCTCGAGTGCAGATCGATGCACCCGCGCGGCGTCGAGCACCTCCCCGAGCGCCAGTCTCGGCAACCCACGCCACAACGCCTCTGGGTCGAAGCCGGAGAGAATGCGAGCGCCGACAAGGTCAGCAAAACAAGAGCCCACCCACCGGGCTGGATGCCACGGAAGACCGTGGTGCTCGGTCTGCCGAAGGACATACCGAACGAGCGTGTAGAGGTGGCTACGGTCACGCACCGCCTCGATGTGGGCAGGGAGCAGAACCACTCCGGGCAGGATGGCGCGAAGCGCGATCAGCACCCCCCGCGCCAACCGCCCCACGTCCGCCCTGGTACCCGCCACCACCACGTGGGCGTGGTCATCGACCACACAGAAGAGGGCCGCCGCCTTGGCCAAGACCCGGGCGATCGCTCGCACCGCCTCCAGCCGCACCGCGTCGTCGACAAAGGCGTGTTGACGCCCCTTCGAAGCGAATGTCAGATGCCAGTGCTCCATGCCGCTCCAGTACCTCCAGCGCTGGACGCGAGCGAGGAAACCCAACTCGCCCAGTCGCAGGTTGCGGGGACCGGAAGCCGTGCAGAGGCGAACCCCTCGTCGCCGAGCACCAGGCGCGGCCAGATCTCTGGCGATGGCGCCTCATCGGCACACTTCTGGCCGAATCCCGGCCAGATCTCGCTCGATGGCGCCTCATCGGCACACTTCTGGCCGAATCCCGGCCAGATCTCGCTCGATGGCGCCTCAATCCCGGCCAGATCTCGCTCGATGGCGCCTCATCGGCACACTTCTGGCCGAATCCCGGCCAGATCTCTGGTGATAGCGCCTCGTCGACCCACTTCTGGCCGCGCAATGGTACCCCGGTCACTCCCCCGGGCGAAGGTTGTAGCGAAGCGACTCCGGAGCGAGATCGAACTCCGCGTAGGGGTGCGGCCCGGATGGCAGATGCCAGATAGCCTCGCCGCGGGTGGGCAGGAGCCGACCCTCGACTCGCCTCCACCCCTGCATGGGCGTGGTCCATCGCGTGCGGAGCATGGGACCCTTGGGGTTCGCCGGATCCTCACAGAACCGGTCCGTGGTGCTGAAATCGACGGGTGCACCCCGTTCGTCGAGGAACACTCGAGCACTCACCGTGCGCCCACCGTCGGTGAGCGCCACATCGAAGGAGGCGTCATCCACCGCGGTCCACCGGGTCTCGGGCCCGAGCAGAAGCGAGGGTGCCATGAGGACGGCGTCGTTGAGGTAGGTGACCAATTCCCCGATGTCGAGCTCCGGGCCGGTGGCATCGGCAAGGGTGAAGAGATCCACGAGCCGAACAAGCATGCGCCCCCGGCCCCGCACATAGGTGTCCCGCGCGAGCACCGGCACGAAACCGACGAAGCGGACGCGGATGTGGAAGATCCGGGAGATCTCCAGCCGAGTGTTGTACTGCTGCGTCTCGCAGGCGAGCCAAGGCTTGTCGATTCCCGGACGGAACCTGCCCGTGAAGTGCCCGCGAAACGACCAGTCGCGCGGCCTCCCCAGGACGCCCATGTGCCGCAGGTAGCGCTGCACCGTCGCTGGCAAGGCCTCCACGTCGGCCTCGATGAGGGGGTCTGTTGGCGGGGGCCCCGAGGGAAGGCCCGCCGAGGCGACCTCTCGCAGGAACTTCGCGCGCATGCTCACGATCGACTCCGATGACCCCGCGGGCCCGACCCACGCACAGCGGAGGGCAAGCGGATGCTGCTCGCCCACCCCTCGTACGTCGCCAGCCTAATCCACCCCGGGCCTGGAGGCGCCGGTCAGCTCGGGTCGACGACCCGGCCCATGAACAGGATGCTCCCGGTCAGATCGTCGCGGATGAGGAACAGGAAGGGGTGGTCGGCGTAGAACATGTCTCCGACGGCCGAGTCCTCCATCACCACCGCGGTCGCGGCGGCGGCCTCGGTGCCCTCCTCGTCGACCTTCACGTAGGCCTCGTGGACGACTTCGGCGATGAACATCCCGGTGTTGGTGATGCCGGAGAAGTCCGCCTGCTCTGAATCGAAGGCTAGCCCCATTCCCAGTGCCTCCAGCTGGGCCTTGAGCGGGGTGTAGAAGCGCATCTCGAAGCGCGG
>JAFDJI010000499.1 GCA_019307545.1 Deltaproteobacteria bacterium
GACCTGCCTCAAAAAGCTCCGCAGCCGGCGCCGTCGCCCCGAGGACCCGGTCGAGGACTTCCCCACCATCCCCTACCACGATGCGATGCTGGCCCCCTACCACGTGCGCGACCTGCTGGAGAAGGTCCTCCAGATCGCCGACGAAACCACTCAGAAGTGCGTGCTGTTGCACTACATGGACGGCATGACCTACGACGAGGTCGGGGAGGTCCTCGGCCTGTCGGGGGCGGCCGTCCGCAAGCGGGTCAGCAAGTTCAAGAACACCCTCCGCAACTCCCCTCCTGATTGGCTGCTTGAGGTTCGGGAATGAAGACCCATCTCTCTACCCTCGTCCTGCATCGGCTGCGCTACGGCGAGCTCTCCAAAGCGGAGCGCTCCGAGGTCCGCGCCCATCTCAAGTCCTGCGACCGGTGCGCCGCCATGCTGCGCGCCCAGGAGAACCACCGCGCGGCCTTCGAGCTACGCCCCGTGCCAGAGGCGATTCGGGAGCTGTCCGGTACACCCGAGCCCGCCAACGCGCCTTGGCGGTGGCGTCGCTGGCTCGCGGCGGGTGTGGCCCTCGCCGCCGCGGTCCTGCTCGCCGTGGTGGTCGTCCCCGACCTCGGGGGAGTGGAGACGGGTATGGAAGTCGTGCGTGCGAAGGGCGGAAGCGGCAACTTCGAAGCCTGGTTGGACACGCCCGCCGGACCCCGGCCCATGAGTGAGGATGAAATACTCCACGCTGGCGATCGAATACAAGTCAGGTTCCGTCGTCCAACGCAACCTTGGGTGTCGCTCGCCGGCATCGATGCGAGCGGCAATATCGAAGTCTACGGCACCTGGATCGCCGACATGGACACTCCGGACTGGCAGCTGGCACCCTTCGCCCTCGAGCTGGACAACTCGCCCGGTGACCAGGATCTCGTGCTGTTGATGACGCCCAAGCGACCCCCCGACGCCGTGGTGCGCGCCGTGGTGAACACCGGCGAGGCACTGCCGGGTGCCGAGTTGCGGAGTCTGCTCTTGGAGAAGGTGCCGTGACCCGAGCGCTGCTGGCGCTTCCCCTCGTTGTCGGGCTCCTCGCGCCCGGCAGCGCTGCCGCCGAGGAGGTGGTGCGCCGCGCGATCGTGGTCGGTGCCAACGAGGGGGGGAGCCTCCTCGAAAAGCTGCAGTACGCCGAGGCGGACGCCCGCAGGTTCTCGGGTGTGCTGCAAGACCTGGGCGGGTTCGCGCCCGAAGAGCTGGAGCTGCTGGTCAGCCCCACGGTGGCCGAGCTGTCCTCGGCCCTGCAGGATGCGGCAAAGGCCAGCGAAACCGCCGGCAAAACACTCTTCCTGTTCTACTACTCGGGGCACGCCGACCAGATCGGGCTGCAGATTGCCGGCGAGCACCTTCCCTACCGGGACCTGAAGGACGCGATTCGGGCGGTCCCGGCGGATGTCCACCTGGGCATCCTGGATGCCTGCCGGTCGGGCGCCATCACCAACATCAAGGGGGCGTCCGTCGCGGACCCCTTCATGATGGAGGAACCGCTGAGTGTGGAGGGCGAGGCATGGATTGCCGCCTCCGCTGCGACCGAGGACGCCCAGGAGTCCGACCTGCTCCAGGGGAGCTTCTTCACCTACTACCTGGTGTCCGGCATGCGTGGCGCCGCCGACACCGGGGACGGGTGGGTCTCCCTGGACGAGGCCTACAGCTACGCCTATGAGCGGACGGTGGCCCGCACCGCGGGCACCCAGGGTGGCACCCAGCACCCCTACTACGACTTCAAGATGCAGGGCAACGGCCAGCTGAAGCTCACCGAGGTGCGCCTCGCGACCGCCACGATCAGCTTCCCGGCGGACATGGCGGGCGAGGTCGCGGTGCTGCGTCTGCCGGAGCGGACCCCCATCGCCGAGGTCGCCAAGCCCGAAGGCCGGGTGGTGACCCTCGCCCTGGAACCTGGCGCGTACCTGTTGCGGCGGCGGGTCGAGGGCGGAGTGCAGGAGGTCACCATCTCGTTGTCCGAGGGCTCCGAGCTGGTGGTCGACCGGTGGGGCGACACCGAGGTCGAGATGGCCAGCCGCAAGGGGGGCACGGCGGACGAGAATGAGTACGTCTACATCTCCAGCCCGATCAAGTGGGACCCGGACCTGCAGAAGCTCAAGCTCGACCTCACCCGGATCGGAGAGGGATTGAAGGAGAGCCCGGGCGTCGCTGGAGGGCTCTCGGTAATCCCGGGCCTGGGCCAGGCCTACAATGGGCGGTGGGCCCGGGCCGCGGGGTTCCTGTCGGCCACCATTGCGCTGCACAGCATCGGGTGGACCGCCACCACCGGTCCCGCGGGGTCCCTGACCGGGCCCAACGTGCTCACCTTCCTCGCCTTCGCCACCCATGGCTGGGCGGTCTCGGATGCCATCTGGAATGTCCACCGCCAGGAGGACTTCCGACCGATGGCCGGGGTGACCATCTCGGCGGAGACCAGCTGGGTCGGCGCGCCCGATCACCCCTGGTCGAGCGGCATCTCGGTGGACATCTTCCCCACTTCTGCGATCTCCATCGGCCTCGACCACGCCGGCTTGGTGCTGTCTCCGAGCGAAAACCGCTACACCGTCGGGACGCGGGTCACCCTCGGGCCGAACACGCGCCGCATGCGCCTGGCCGCGCTGTTTGGCCTCGGCACCGTGGTGATCAACAGCAAGGACAGCGAGGGCGGCAGCTCGGGATGGACGGAGGTGCTGGGGACTCAGGGCCTGCTCTCCATCAGCGTGGGCGCCCTCGCGCGCTACTACCTCACCCCCCGGTATTTCGTGCAGGCAGAGGGCCGTTCCGAGTGGCTGGATGGCGAATCGCACGGGGTGTGGGGCCTCGGGATGGGTTTTCACATCGGGCGGTAGCGCTTCGCTGCGGTCGTGGTGTCCCAACGGACGGACCCACGGTCACAAACCCAGGCGAAGAGGAGAGACCCCCATGAGATGGATGAAACTCGCGCTACTGTTCGTACCCCTGAACGCGTGTATCTACTACGAGGGCGGGGAATGCGACGACTGTGGCTGGGATGATTGGTGCACCTGGGATTGCGACGACGACCCGGTGGACATCGACGACACCGGCGCAGTGGCAGATGACACCGGCGACGACAACGTGATCGTCCTGGACCTCTCCCTCACTCCCAGTGAGGCCGAGCAGGGCGCAATGCTCATCGGCTCGCTCAAGAGCGGCGGCGGAGAGGACCTCTCCGGCGTGAGCGCCGTGGAGTTCTCCGCCAGTGTGAGTGTGAACGCGCTCCAAGCGCGTGCCGAAGAGGTCATTCTGAGCCTCTCGGTCGCCGCTGACGCCGAGATCGGTCCGGTCGACCTCTTCTTGGACTTCGAGGACGGCACCACCGCGTTCGGCGAGGCCGTGTTCACTATCCTCGAGGCCACGGAGCCGCCCGACACCGGGGACGACGAGGATCCCTGCTGATAGCCGCCACGGCGTGCACCGCGGGACCCTTTCGAGAGCGCGCGTACCCTCACCGCCCGACGTCGCGAAGACCGCAGCGTCGGGCGGTGTCGCGCATGTCGGCGGCCAGGATCTCGGAGATGCCGAGCCGATCGCCCGCCCAGGGGAGATCGGCTCGAAGACCGAAGCTCTCCATCAAACCCTCGCGTTCCCGCTCGCGGAGCACCTCGTCGAGGGTGTGCCACACGAAGCAGCTCACCGAGCGCAGCTCCGTCCTGACGTCGATCGACTCCGAACCGTCCAAATCGTAGGTGCGGAGCAGGATGGTTCGGGTGTGGGCGGTCCACTCCGGTGAGCCCACATCCGGAAGGACCGAGAGCATCCCGCCGACCACCTCTCCCACCTCGTGGTC
>JAFDJI010000500.1 GCA_019307545.1 Deltaproteobacteria bacterium
GATGGCGAGATGGTGCTCGATGCCTACGACCACACCCGGGGCAACCCGGTGGATGCGACCCGACGGTTGATCGAGGCACTGCTGTCCCGGGTGGATCCGGACGTGCGGGCCATCGGACTCACCGGCTCGGGGCGCGAGGCGGCGGCCACGGTGCTCAGGGCCGTCTGGCCGGACCTGGGCGACCGCATCGTGGTCCTCAACGAGATCGTCGCCCACGGCACCGCGGCCATCCGGCTCGACGAGGACGACGGCGAGAGCCTGTCCGTGGTGGAGATCGGCGGCCAGGATGCCAAGTTCATCCAGATCGTGGGTGGGCAGATCGTCGAGAGTGACATGAACAAGGCGTGCAGCGCCGGCACCGGCTCCTTCCTGGAGGAGCAGGCGGTGTTCTACGGGGTACACGACATCGAGGCGTTCACCGAGTTGGCGCAACGAGCGACGCGGCCCCCGGAGCTGGGGCAGATGTGCACGGTGTTCGTCGCCGACGCCGCCACCCTGGCCCATGGCGAGGGCTACGCCATCCCCGACCTCTTCGGCGGCTTCCAGTACTCGGTGATCCACAACTACATCCACCGGGTCATGGGGCAGCGCACCTTCGGCAAGCGCATCTTCTTCCAGGGCAAGCCGGCCACGGGGCCGTCGCTGTCATGGACCCTTGCCGCGGTCACCGGGCGTGAGGTGGTGGTCCCGCCCAACCCGGGGGCGATGGGGGCATGGGGCATCGGGCTGTGCACCCTGGAGGCCTTGGATGCCGAGGTGTTGCAGAAGGCCCCCTCCGTAGACCTCTCGGCAGTGATGGATGCAGAGGTGGTGGGTCGGAGCGAGTTCCAATGCCACGACCAGCGCTGCGCCACCCTGTGCGCCATCGAGCGCACCGTGGTGGCGGTGGGCGGCAAACAGAAGACGGTGCTCTCTGGGGGCGCCTGTCCGAAATACGAGATCTCCACCGCGGTGCGACCCAGGCTGCCCCAGGATGCGCCCGCCGCCTTCGCGGAGCGGGATGCGCTGTTGGCGCCCTACCTGGAGGACCTCCAGGGGGAGCAGGTGGTCGGGGTGCCCCTGGTCGGTGCGTGCGCCGGAGTCCTTCCCTGGTTGGTCACCTTCGTCCACGCCTTGGGCCTCGGGGTGCGGGTGCTCCGACCCGACGCGCGCGCGCTGTCCCGAGGCGAGGAGCGCTGCTACTCCTATGACGCCTGCGCGCCGGCCAAGATCGCCCACGGGGTCGTGGACGCGGACGTGGAGCGGGTGTTCTTCCCCAAGCTCCTCGCCCTGGGCGACCGCGACGGGAACGGTGGCAGGACCTGCCCGATGGAGCAGGCGCTCCCAGAGATGATCCGGGAATCCCTGCGCGACCGCGGAAGCCGCACCCAGGTCGTTCATCCACTCCTCTCCCTCGATGCCGGCCCGGGCAGCCCGCACCTGCTGCGGCAGCTCTTTCGAGCAGCGAAAATGCTGGGCGCATCCCGAGAGCGGGTGCCGGCGGCCGCCTACCGCGCGGCCCGAGCGCAGCAGCGGTACGAGCGGGGGCTGGCGGCGGTGGGTCGGCGCACCCTGGACTATGGTCGCCAGCATCAGGTCCCGGTGGTGGCGGTGCTGGGGTCCCTGCACGTGCTGCACGACCGGGGCGTGAATGCCAACATCCCCCACACGCTCCGCGACAACGGCGTCCTCGCGCTGCCCATGGACTGCTACCCCATCCCCTCTTCCGTCCACCCCATGCCGCGCGTGGTTTGGCTGGAGGCCAACCGGGTGCTGCGCGCCGCAGCCGCAGCGCGAGAACGGGGCGACGTCTATCCGCTCCTCCTCACCGCCTTCGGCTGCGGGCCGGCGTCCTTCATCGAGCAGGTGTTCGCGCGGCTCATGGCCGGCTACCCCCACACGATCCTGGAGAGCGACGGCCACGGTGGCGCCGCCGGCTACGTCACCCGGGTCCAGGCCTTCTTGCACACCGTCCGCCAGCACGACGGCAAGTCGGCTCCCATCCCGCGGGAGTGGCTCTGCCTGGTGGAGCCGCTCCGGGAACGACCGATCCGCGAGGAACGGGATGCGAAAATCGTGATCCTGAGCGTCGCCGACCGACTGTCACCGGTGATGGCCTCGGCGTACCGCGCCCATGGCTTCGACGCGGTGGGGAGCGGCCCGACCGACGCCCGCACCCTGGCAATCGGTCGCCGCGATTGCTCCGGCAAGGAGTGCCTCCCCTACCAGATGATCTGGGGCGCCTTCCGCCGGCACCTGGAGGAGAACCCGACGAAGGGGCGCACCGTGCTGGTGCAGGCTCAGGGCCAGGGGATGTGCCGCAACTGCATGTTCAGTATGAAGGACCAGGTGTCCCTGGAGCGCCTGGGGGTTGGACAGGAGGTAACGGTGCGCCACCTGTCCCAGGAGCCCGACCTCGGCTGGTCCTTCCTGTGGCGGCTCTGGGCCGGGGTGGTCACCTGGGACCTGCTGTACCAACTCGCCTCGTACCACCGACCCCTGGAGCGGGGGGACGGCGAGGTGGACGGCCTGTACCACGGCTTCTGCGATCAGCTGGAGGCCCTGCTGGAGCGCCCGGTCCGTCGCGGACCCGCCCGCGGCTTGGATGTGGCATGGGACTACCGACGGGTGCTCGATCTCGTGGAACGGGCCTCGCACGCCTATGCCGATGTGGCAGCGGCCTCTCCGCCCAACGGCCACCGCACGGTCTTGCTCAGCGGCGACATCTACCTGCGGGTGGACGAGTTCGCGAGCGACTCCCTGGTGCGCCGCCTCAACGCCCGCGGGATGCATGTAATCGTGGAGCCGACCTCGGTCCTTGCCGAGTACATGGCGTTCGAGCGCATGGGCGAGCTGTTCGGGCTCACCACCGACCGGGTGGACAACGCGGTCCTCAAGCCCGCCATGAAGCTGCTGCGGCGCCATCTCTACAACCGGGCGAGGGTGCTCCACCCCTGGCTTCCCACCTACGACATCGCGCCCATCCTGCGCGCTGCGGCCCAGTTGCTGGACCGCTATCCGCGCGGCGAGGCCCCGGTGACCATCGGCAGCGTGCTGCACCACTGGGAGCAGGGCGCCTGCGATGGAGTAGTCGTGGTGAGCCCCTGGGGGTGCGCACCGGCCCTGGTGACCGAGAGCCTGCTGCGCCACCAACGAGACATCCCCTTGCTCTTCGTGTATGGCGACGGTTCACCCATCGACGACCGACGCCTGAACGCCTTCGCATTCGGGCTTCGCCGGCGGGCCCCTCGGGTGGAGGCCCGATGAAGGTCCTGCTCACTTGTGCCTTGGGCTACGTCGCTTGGAAGGGGTCCATGACGGTGACTCTTCCAAGCTGCTGTCCGTGTTGCAGGTCCTCGCTGTACAGGATGTCGCAGCCGGAGCGCAGAGCGGCTGCCACGATCAACGAGTCGTAGAACGAGAAGCGCCAACGCAGGCGGGCGGCCAACGCCTCCCGGTAGAGGTCGGGTTCGGAATGGACACGGCACAGCGGCACCAAGACGGCATCGAGGTAGTCCTGGGCCTCGTCGATGGTCATCGGCCGAGCGAACTTCCGAAGAGCCACGTTCAGGAACTCCTGCACGACTTGAAAGCTGATGGTCCCGGCACCCTCGAGCGCCGCGGCGATCAGCTCCCGGGCTCCTTCCCTCTTGCGCCGGTCAGTCTCGTCGAAGCTGTAGACCAGGATGTTCGTGTCCAGAAAGTACCTATCGCTCATTCATCTCGTCCCGGGTGAAGGAACGACCGGCCTTCACATCATCGAAGCGGGCCATCAGGGTTTCGTAGCTCTCCCGGGCGCCCTGCTCGGCGGCGTAGGACTCCAACCACCGCC
>JAFDJI010000501.1 GCA_019307545.1 Deltaproteobacteria bacterium
TCCAGGCGGCCGTCCTCCTTGGACAGGAGCCGTGGATCGCTCCCCGGGTGGCCCATCGCCGGGCCCTGGCCACACGCTACGACGCTGGGCTGCCCACGGTGGTCCGCCCACTCCCCCGCGACCCGGGCTCGCCGGTGCAACAGTACATGGTGCTGCTGGAGGAGCGGGAGCGGGTTCGCGCCGCGCTTGCCGACTCCGGAATCGAGACCCGCGTCTACTACCCGCGCCCGCTCAACCGGGAGCCGGCCATCGCCACCCAGGCCCACACCCCCGTCGCCGATGAACTCTGTGCCCGGCTGCTTGCCCTCCCGGTCCACAGCGCGCTCACGACCGCTGATGTGGACCACGTGCTGGAGTGCCTCCATCGCGCCGTGGGCCGATGAGCGAGTCCCTGATCTTGGGTCTGCCGCAGCTCTTTGCGGTGCTGATCGGGCTGGTCGTCGGGAGCTTCCTCAACGTGTGCATCGTCCGCCTCCCGGAGGACAGGTCCATCATCGTGCCGCGAAGCCACTGCCCGTCGTGCGGACACACCTTGCGACCGCTGGAGCTGATCCCGGTGGTGTCGTGGCTGGTGCTGCGCGGACGCTGCGGCCACTGCGGAAGCCCCATCTCACCCGCCTACCCCCTGATCGAAATCCTGACCGCGATGCTCGCCTGGTTGCTGTTCCGGCGCCTCGTACCGGACCTCTCCGCCTTGGACGTCGCGCACGCCGTGGCGTGGCTCGCGTACTTCACCTTCCTGTGTCTGCTGGTGGTGGCCGCCTATGTCGACGTGCGTCACTGGATCATTCCCGACTGGGCCAGCATCTACGCCATTCCACTGGGGCTGATCGTCGCGCTCGTCCTGCCCTCACTGGGCTACGAGGGGTGGTTGGCTCTGGACTGGAGGCAGTCGGTGACAGGCGCGCTGGTCGGCGGGAGCGCCCTCGCCACCGCGTCGATCGTCGCGCGGTGGGTGATGGGACGAGAGGCGCTCGGGTGGGGCGACGTCAAGCTGATGGCCATGATCGGGGCGTTCGTTGGGCCGGTGCAGGTGATCTTCCTCGTGCTGCTGCCCGCGTCCCTCATCGGGTCGGTGATCAGCCTGGCCCACCTCGCCTGGACCCGGCGCCGTGGCTACCTGCCCTACGGGCCTTCCCTGGCGCTCGCCGCCGCGATCTACGTGTTCTACGGAGACATCATCGCCAGGAGGTGGCTGCCGGGAGTGGCCTTCTGGATGGGCCTCCTCTAAGCGCTATTCGAATCGCCTCCAGTCTCCGTCCACCAATCGCTCATTCGGCCGGTACTGCGCCTTGTAGCTGAGCTTGTCGCAGCCTTCGACGTACAGGCCGAGGTAGTAGTAGTCCCGTCCGGAACGGCGGCAGAACTCCAACTCCTGCAGCGCCGAGTACACGCCGGGTGACAGCTGCGCGACCTCCGGATCGGTGTCGAAGTAGTAGTACACCGAGCTTGCCCCAATCCGGCCCAGGTCCAGGATGCCCACTCCGATGAGCCGTGAGCCCAGGTAGTAGCGCATCTCGATGGTGTCGAAGCAGGAGTGGACCAGCCACCCCATGTAGCCCTCGGGGCTCATCGGCTCGTCGTCGGGCTCGGCCAGCCCACGAACCCGCTTGTGGAGGTTGAAGAGCTTCACCTTGGCTCGGGAGACGGTAGCCTGGCCGACCTCGATGCGTCCTTCCTCCGGCCAACGGTTGAGGACCCGCCGCTGCGAGCGTGAGGGCCGGAAATCACGCACCGGCACGCGGATCCCCTTGCACTCGGTGCACGCGGGACAAGCGATGCGGTACAGCGCCCGGCCCACCCGGCGCTCGGCCGCCGCGAAACGCTCGTCGGCAGCATCCCAACCCAGGGGGCTAAGCTGCCGGTACAGCGGCAAACGCGCCACCTTCCCGTCCAGGTAGGGACAGCGGTGGAGGCCGTCGTACACCAGCACTTGTCGGTTCACCGCCACTCCGACCTCTGAGAACGACAAGATATCCGACCCGCGACGACCCGACCCGGGACCGACGCGAGATTATGCCGCCAGGGAGCGAACCTCGAGCGCCAACTCGTCCAACCAGGCGAGGAGTCGCGCGCGGGGGACGTCGAGACGCGACCAGGCCACGAGCCCGGCGAGCAAGATCAACGCGGGCCTGGACTCGTGCCGGAACTGCCCGATCGCGAGCCGGAGGTTGTGGAAGCACTCGACCTCCCGCCCACCACCGTGGCGCTGGCGACGCGCCACCGTCCAATCATGGAGCGGCCCCCCGATGCCCGCGTACTCTTGCACCCCAAGCTGCGCGACGCTCGCCTCGGCTTGGGCGACGTCATCCACGAACAGCGCGAGCAGGGCCCGTGCGGCCAACGCCGCGGGATCGGTCATGAACGAGATCTCGCTCAGGCCGAGACCGGACCAAACCCGCACCGCCCCATCGCATCCGGATTCCATCCCAGGCCGCACCAGCGACAGGACCGCCACCGAGGTGGCCAGCCTCACCCGAAAATCGGCGTCGGTCTCCTCCACGGTGCGCGCCTGTACCAGCATCAAGGCGCTCGCCATGGCATCGGCCAGGTCCTCTGCCCACTGTGGGAGGGGGCCCGCACCTCGGGAAGCCAGGATGGCGCCAGCGATGGCTTCACCCGCGGCGGCGAAGGCGCGTGGGCTGCCGACACGGCCCACCAAGGCGCATGACCTCATCACTATGTCGTAGTGCATCTGACACCTCGTCCTGACTTGTCCAGACACCGTTGGTACGCACACGGCACCGCAAAGTACGGTCGCGAATTGTTACGAGGTGTCCGGAGAGGCCACTTGGCGACGGTCCACGTCCACGACAGCTACACCGACCTCGACGCCCAGGAGTGGGACGAGTTGGTCGGGGAGTCCTCACCCTTCCTGGAGTCGGCCTTCCTGTTTGGGCTGGAGCAGACGGGCTGCGTAACCCCCGAGACCGGCTGGCAACCCCGGCCGGTGCTGGTCCGCGACGAGAACGGCCTGCTGGTGGCCGCCGCGCCCGCGTGGCTGAAGACCCACTCCCTGGGCGAGTTCGTCTACGACCACGGCTGGGCCCAGGCCGCGAGGGAACACGCCATCCCGTACTACCCGAAGCTCGTCGTGGCCGTACCCTTCACCCCGGTTACCGGGCGCCGCCTCTTGATCCGCGCGGGGGAGGAGCGGGCCCGATGGCTGCCCTCCCTGGTCCACGGCGTGGCGTCCGCGGCGCGGGAAGCCCGGGGCATCCACGTCCTCTTCGACACCGAGGCCGAGGCGAAGGCACTGGAGCAGCACGGTGCCTTCACGCGCCTCCAGTTCCAGTTCCACTGGCATAACCGCGACTACGCCGACTACGACGCCTTCCTCGCCGACTTCCGCAGCACCGCCCGTAAGAAGATGCGGCGCGAACGGCGCGAAGTGAGCGACCTGCGCTTCGAGCGGGTGCTCGGCCCCGACGCCGAGCAGATGGACCTCCTGTACCGATTCTATGCGTCCACCTGCGACAAGTACCCCTGGGGCGGGCAGTACCTGAACCGGGCCTTCTTCCAGCACCTCGCGTCACACTGGTCCCACCGGGTGGTGGGCGTGTTCGCGATGCGCGGCGAGGAGGTAATCGCCGGCGCCCTCGACGTGCTCAAGGGGGATCGGCTCTACGGTCGATACTGGGGGTGCGACCAGGAGATCAAGTTCCTCCACTTCGAGGTCTGCTACTACCAGGGCATCGAGCTGTGCATCGAGCGGGGCCTGTCGGCGTTCGAGCCCTGACACGGGGGGGAGCACAAGTACCGGAGGGGCTTCGTGCCGGTCATCACCCACTCCTCACACTGGCT